>JANOWV010000549.1:0-4829 GCA_031418075.1 Actinomycetes bacterium | reverse complement strand
TGCGAGCTGGCCGCGGGCGCCGACGTCATCGTGCACGGGCTCAATCCCGACCGCCCGGAGCACGCCGAGGTCCTTCTGGCGATGCGGGCGAAGCATCCGACGACCCCGGTCGTCGTCGAGGTCCCGTCTCCCGCAGCTGCTCGTCACGCGGGTCTCCTCGAGGGCTGCATCGTCGTTCCGTTCCCCGCGACCAGCGACGCGCTGCGAGCGGCAGTCGATCGCGCATTGGCCCACGATTGAGCCTGCCCGTACGCTGAGCGCGTGTTCGTGCAGGTCGACCTCTCGACCACTCCTCCCGTCGTGTCGCTCGAGGAACCGGACGACACCGCGCGCTTTCACGTCTCGGTGCAGGGGGGGACAGACCACGGTCTGGCCTACGGCGCGCTCGTAGACGCTGCTGCCGGACGTCTCGATGGTGACGACGCGTGGATCTCGGTCGATGCCGTGCGCCGGATGGCCACTGGTCGTGTCGACGAAGCGTGGGACGGCGCGCTCGACGCGATGCTTGCCTACGCGCGCGGCAAGGGATGGTTCGACGAGGCCGGGCACGCGATCCGTGCGCACGTCGAATGGTCGGAGTGAACCACCGCGCTGGATCTGCGACCGGTGCCGAATCGGATGACGATCGGGCAGCCATCGAGTCGGCGTTCCACGCGTTCTTCGCCAAGGAGTCGCCGAGCGAACGTGTACGAGCTGCCGAGCCCCTGGGGTTCGATGGCCCGTTGTGGGTCAAGCTTCGGGCGCTCGGAGTGCCCGAGGTCGCGGTTGGCCCCGACGCCGCCTCCCTGGCCGAGCTCACCACCATCGTGCGATGTGCGGGACAACTCCTCGCTCCAGTCCCGGTGGTCGAAGCGCTCGTCGCCAGCCGATTGCTTGCCCGGTTCGACGCTTGCCCGTCGCCGATCGCGACTGGGGAGGAGATCGCGACGGTCGCGCTGCGTCCTGCCGAAAACGAGACCTTCACCCTGGTTCCCGCGGGTGCGGTCGCTGACGTCGTCGTGGGACTCGCCGGGGACGAGCTCGTCCTCGTTCGTGCATTCGCTCCGGGACGGGAAGTCGCGAACCTCGGATCCACGCCGATCGCCGACCGGCAGGTTGCCGGCGAACGCACCGTGCTCGCGACCGGCCCCGATGCCCGCTTGGCGCACGCCGACGCGCTCGACGAGATGCGCATCCTGCAGGCCGCACTGCTCGTCGGTGTGGGGGAGGGGGCGCTCGGGCAGGCCGTTCGCTACGCGAACGAACGGCGACAGTTCGGGATCCTGATCGGCTCGTTCCAGTCGATCCAGCACCTCCTTGCGGATGTCGCGACTGCGCTTGACGGCGCGGCATTGCTCGTCGAACGCGCGGCCACGGAGACACGCGAGCGACGGGTGCTGGCCCCGATGTGCGCCTGGGTCGCGGGACGGGCTGCCCGTGCGGTGGCCGGCGCGAACCTCCATGTGCACGGCGGTTACGGCTTCATGCTCGAGTACGACGCCCAGCTCTTCTTTCGCCGTGCGACCGCATGGTCGCTCGTACTCGGCGACCCGGCCGACGAGGTGGATCGCATCGCGGACGAGATGGCACGCGTCGGGTGGAACCTGGACGATCCCGACCCGTCGCGGTTCCGTTGCGAGGTTCGCGCGTTCCTCGAGGAGCACTGCACCCCCGAAGTGATCCGGAGGGCGCACGACACCGGGACCATCCACGACTGGGGGCTGCACGCAGAGCTCTCCCGGGTCGGGTGGCTCGCCGCGGAATGGCCGGTCGTGATGGGTGGGCAGGGCCGGGGCCCGTGGGAGATGCAGGAGATGCACGACGAGCTCGCGCGGATCGGCGCGCCGGTCGACGGATGGGGCACGTCGAACCTGGTGGCGCACATCCTCGCGATGGTCGGCACCGAGCAGCAACGCGCCGAGATCGTCCCGGCGATCCTGGGTGGCTCGGTGCTGTGCTGCCTCGGCTACAGCGAGCCCGACTCGGGTTCGGATGTCGCAGCTGCGTCTACTCGGGCCGAGCGTGACGGCGACGACTGGGTGATCAACGGCCAGAAGATGTTCACGACGCTTGCCCACGAGTCGGGATACGTGTTCCTCCTGACCCGGACGAACGTCGACGCCCCGAAGCATCGCGGCCTCACCATGTTCCTGGTCCCGATGGGCACGCCCGGCATCGAGATCACGCCGATCCACACGTTGGGTGGGGAGCGGACGAACGTCACCTTCTACACCGACGTGCGAGTCGCCGACTCCTGTCGGGTCGGTGAGGTTGATGAAGGCTGGAATGTGATGGGCCTGGCGCTGGCGTTCGAGCGAAATCCGTTGATGGTCGGGGAGCTCGACCGGCTGCTCCACCAGTTCGTGGCGTGGGCCTCGTCGGTTCCCGGCATGCTCGACCGGCCGGCAACCCGTGTTCGACTCGTGGGTGCGGTCGCCGACCTCGAGGTGGCCCGCTCGCTCGCGCACCGGATGACGGCCGTCGCCGAGGCGGGCACACCCGGGTTCGTCGAGGGATCGATGGCGAAGCTCTACTCGTCGGAGGCCCTCGTGCGCGCGGCCGCGGAACTGCTCGACGCGAGCGCCCCCGAGGGGCTGCTGACCCACGCCGCCGAGCGCGCGCCGGCGGACGGTTGGCTCGAGCACGCGCACCGCCACGCGCAGGTGACCACGATCTACGCCGGCACCAGCGAGATCCAGCGCTCGATCATCGCCGAGCGCGGCCTCGGTCTCCCGCGATCGCGCTGATATCGCGTGTCCCTGACCGCTTTGGCGTCGGACAACCGTCGTCGGGATGGGTCGAGCGACGCCAAAGCGTTTGTGGGACCGTGCGCGGCGTTCAGCGTTGGAGGTGCGGGGCGACGTCGCGAGCGAAGGCGTCCATCTGGTCGAGCAGCTCCTGGAGCGACCGGTTCCGGAAGCGCACCTGGACGTGGTTCACGCCCATCGCGCCGAACTCGTTCAGGCGCTCGGCGAGCATCGCGGGGTCGCCCGAGAGGGTCTGCTCGCCGACATCCCATCCCGGGTCGCCGACGTAGAGGTACTCGGTGATGGTGCCGAGATCGATCGGGTCGTCGCCGCGGGTCGCCTTGCGGTGCTCGAGCAGGAACGCGATCTGGCCGGGCATCTCGTCGCGCGGCGTGCCCTGGGGGAGCCAGCCATCGCCGCGCTCGGCGGCCCGTCGCAGCGCGGGCTTGGACGAGCCCCCGATCCAGATGGGGAGCGGCGACTGCCGCGGCCGGGGCGCCATGCCCGCGTCACCGAGGTGGCCCCAGTACGGCGTGTCGATATCGGGATACTCGTTGGCGAGGGCCTCGCGGACGACGTCGATCGCCGCGTCAGTGACCCGGCCCCGCTCCCCGAAGTCGAAACCGAGGAGGTCGAACTCGCCCTCGAGGTGTCCGGCTCCGACGCCGAGGATGGCGCGTCCGCCCGAGAGCTCGTCGAGCGTCATGAACGACTTCGCAGTGTGGAGCGGGTGCCGGTAGCTCAGCACGTAGACGTGCGACATGATCCGGACGCGCTCGGTGATCCCGGCGATCCAGCCCAACGTCGCGACCGTGTCGTACCAGGTGGTGTCCATGTGCTCGTCGAGGGGCTTCGTGACCGCGAGGTGGTCGCAGACGGCGACGTAGAAGAACCCGGTCTCGTCGGCCTTACGGACGATCTCCGCCAGCTCCGGCGCGCCCGCGTCGGCTTCCCACTCCTCCACGAACGTCTTCGACTTGGCCTGCACCTGGAGCTGCATCCCGTAGACGAGCGCTCCTTCGGGGACGATCGATGCCATCTACTCGAGCTCCATTTCCTTGCGGAGCGCCGCGAACGCGACGTCCTGGGCTTCTTTGGCCCCGGTGAGGTACGCGTCCATGTTGAAGCAGCCGTGAAACAGACCCTCGGCCCGGTGGAGGACGACTGGGACCCCGGCCTCTTCGAGGAGCCGGGCGTACAGCTCGCCCTCGTCGCGCAGCGGGTCCATCTCCATCGTGATGACGCACGCGGCCGGCAGACCGGCGAGCGACTCGGCCATGTGGGGCGACACGTACGGATCGCTGCCGTCGTGGCCGTCTGGGAGGTACTGCGAGCGGTACCAGTCCATCTGGGCGGTCGTGAGGAAGTAGCCGGTCGCGTTCTCGGTCTTCGACGCGTGTTCGTTGGCGGTCGCAGTGCTGTCGATGACCGGATAGATCAACAGCTGGAACGCCAGCGCGGGGCCGCCGCGGTCGCGGGCCATGATCGCGACGCAGGCGGCCAGGTTTCCCCCGGCGCTGTCGCCGGCGACGGCGAGTCGCGTCGGGTCGATCCCCAGCTCGTCGGCGTGCTCGGCCACCCAGGCGGTCGCGGCAAACGCATCTTCGGCCGCGGCAGGGAAGCGGTGCTCGGGCGCGAGGCGGTAGTCGATAGAGACCACGACCGCACTGTTCGCGTTCGCGAGCCGCCGGCAGGCCCCATCGTGGCTGTCGAGGTCGCAGAGCACCCAGCCGCCGCCGTGGAAGTGGACAATGCCGGGGAGCGGTCCGGGTGGAGCCTCTCGCGGGACGAAGACCCGCACCGGAAGATCGCCTTCGGGTCCGGGGATCATCCGGTCGTCGACGCGGCCCACCTCCTCGACGTCGGGAACCGCGGGCATGGCCTTCATCTGCTCCCGGGCGGCGACGGCATCATCGACCTGGTCGACCTTCGGGAAGACCTGGTCGAGCATCTCGATGACGGTGGCGGCAACGGGATCGATCGGCATGGCGGGCACGCTATCGCCCGAGCGGCGCACGACGGCCCGGTAGCCTCCGACGCCGTGGAGCCCGTGCCCGACCCGACCCGATCCGGCGATCTGACGATCCCGGCGCTCGTGCGTCG
>JANOWV010000548.1:0-3754 GCA_031418075.1 Actinomycetes bacterium | reverse complement strand
GAGACCGTCGTCGTGGTCGGCGCATCGCTTGCGGGGCTTCGAGCCGCCGAAGCGCTGCGACGGCGCGGGTTCGACGGGCGTCTCGTCGTCGTCGGGGCCGAGGACCACCTTCCCTATGACCGGCCACCCCTCTCCAAAGCGGTCCTCGCCGGCGTCGCCGAGCAGGCCGACATCTCGTTGCGACGCGACCCGTACGAGGACCTGGACCTCGATCTGCGCCTTGGACGCCGTGCGACGGCACTCGACGTCGCGGCGCGCACCGTGACCCTCGACGACGGTGCGTCCGTCGTCGGCGACCGTGGCGTCATCCTGGCCACGGGTGCAACACCTCGACGGATACCAGGGCTCGAACCGGGCGCGGGCGTCCACGAGTTACGCACGGTGGACGACTGCCTCGCGCTCCGCCGCGACCTCGACGCAGGACCGACGCGCATCGTGGTGGTGGGCGCAGGCTTCATCGGTGCCGAGGTCACCGCGACCTGTCGCGGTCGCGGCCTCGAGGTCACGGTGCTCGAGGCGCTGCCCGTCCCCATGGTGCGCGGACTGGGACCGGTGCTCGGCGGTGCCCTCGCCGATCTGCACCGCGAGCATGGCGTCGACCTGCGCACCGGAGTCGGAGTCGAACGGCTCGACCGCGGCGCCCGGGTCGAGCGTGTCCATCTCGTCGACGGTTCCACCGTCGAGGCCGACGTCGTCGTCGTCGGGATCGGGGTGGTCCCGGCGACCGAGTGGCTCGAGACGTCGGGGCTGACCATCGACAATGGCGTGGTGTGCGACGCCACGTTGCTCGCCGCCCCCGGCATCGTCGCGGCGGGCGACCTCTGCCGTTGGCCGAACGTTCGCTTCGACGTCGATTCGACCAGTCGACTCGAGCACTGGACCAACGCGGCCGAGCAGGGGGCTGCCGCAGCTACCCGACTCCTCGCATCGGACGACGAAGCGATGGCGTTCGATCCGGTGCCGTTCGTGTGGTCCGACCAGTACGACGTGAAGATCCAGGTCGTCGGCGACGTGCGCGCGGAGGATGACCTCGAGATCGTGGACGGATCGCTCGACGATCGGAAGTTCGTTGCGGCAGTGGGGCGCGCCGGTCGACTCGTCGGCGCGGTCGCGTTCAGCAGGCCGCGACCGCTCATGCAGATGCGACGGCTGATCGCTGAAGGGTCGTCGTTCGCGGATGCGGTCGAAGGCGCAAGGAGCGCGTCGTGACGCCCACCGGGTCAACTGTGGGCGCGGTGCTGACGGTGGACGGTCCGAAGGACGGCGTTGCCACCATCACGATCACTCGCGCCGAGAAGCGGAACGCGCTCTCGATCGTGCTGCGCGACGCGATGAGCGACGCGCTCGCGCTCGGCCTGGTGAACCGGGTCGTCGACGACGGGGTCGTCGTGGAGACGGCGCAAGCGGTCGCCGCAGAGATCGCGAGCGCACCCCGCGACGTGCTGCTGCAGATGGTGCAGAAGATCCGTCGGCGCGCGGGGATCGCGCCCGGCGCGACGCTCGACCTGTGAGTCGCCGCTCGGGACGGGAGCGCCTCGTCACCCCGCGCTTCGCGCTGGTGGTCGGTGCCGGCACGGCGTACTTCCTCGCACTTGGCGTCGTGCTCCCCGTGGTACCGCAGTACGTCGAGCGACGACTGGGTGGCGGCAGCGTCGCCGTAGGTGTCGCGGTCGGCGCGCTGTTCGTCGGTGCAGTGCTCCTCCGTCCGTATGTGGGACGCGTCGGCGACCGGGTCGGGAGACGCGTGCTGATCGTGGCCGGCGCGTCGGTCGTCGCGGTCTCGGTGCTCCTCTACGGCGCAGTGGAGTCGCTCCCGTACCTGGTGGCCGTCCGCGCACTCACCGGTCTCGGTGAGGCTGCGTTCTTCGTCGGCGCGGCGACGATGATCACCGATCTCGCGCCGGCCGACCGGCGGGGAGAAGCGATCAGCTACTGGTCGGTCGCGGTGTACGGCGGGCTCGCGTTCGGCCCGGTCCTCGGCGAAGCGCTCGTCGACGGGCACGGCTACGGCACTGCGTGGACGGTCGCCGGCCTCCTCGCCATGATCGCCGCCGTGCTCGGACTCTTCACCCGGGAGACCGAACGGCCCGCGCCCGGCGCGGCACCGCCGCCCGGGGGGATCCTCAACCGCGCCGCGCTCGGTCCGGGGACGCTGTTGTTCTCCGGTCTCATCGCGCTCGCCGCATTCACCGCGTTCGTGCCGCTCTACGTCGACGACATCGGGTTGGGGAGTGCAGATGTCGTGTTCCTCCTCTACGGCGGTCTCGTGCTCGCGGTCCGGATCGTGGGGGCGCGTCTGCCCGATGTCCTCGGTGGACGACGTTCCGGCGCGATCGCGTTGGCGGCGACGGCGACGGGCATGACGATCATGGCCGCGTGGGGGACGACTGCCGGTCTGTTGGTGGGGACCGTCTTCTTCGCGGCGGGCGCGTCGTTGCTGTACCCGGCGCTCCTGCTCCTCGCGCTCGGTGGTGCACCGGAAGCGGAGCGTGCTTCGGTGGTGGGAACCTTCAGCGGGTTCTTCGACCTCTCCCAGGGTCTCGGATCCCTCTTCGTCGGAGCCGTCGCGGCGGGTGCGGGGTATCGCGGCGCGTTCGGTGCCGGTGCGGCGTTCGCCGCGGCGGGATGTCTGGCGATCCTGGTGCGTATCGGCCGCCGAGGGCGACCGGTCCCGAGCGAGGAGCTGGGCGCGATGGCGCTGGAGCACCCAGGACCGTGACCTCGCTGCTCGCGACGAACGACTTTCCACCGAAGATCGGCGGGATCCAGACCTACCTCCACGAGCTGTGGCGACGGCTTCCGTCGGACGCGACGACCGTGCTCACGACTTCGTACGCCGAAGCCGATGCGTGGGATGCGGTGCAGCCGTTCCGCGTCGAACGCACCTCCCAAAGGTTCCTCCTGCCGACGCGCGCGATGGCGCGGACTGTCGATGCACTCGCGACGGAAGTGGGTGCCGGGGTCGTGTTCCTCGACCCGATGCTGCCCCTCGGGCTCGTGGGCCCGCGGCTGCGGGCCTCGCCGTACGTGGTCGTCGCGCACGGTGCCGAGATCACGGTGTACGGGAAGATCCCGGGGTCGGCGACGATGGCTCGACGCGTCTTGCAAGGTGCCGCTGGTGTCGTCGTCGCCGGCGAATACGTCGCGGAGGTGGTCGAGCGGGTGGCCGGTCGTCCGGTGCCGACGCTCGCGGTGCCGCCGGGCGTTGACCCGACCCGCTTCGTGCCCGTCGACGCTGCGTCGCGCGCCGCGACCCGGGTGCGGTTCGGCCTCGACCCGGACCGACCGCTCGTCCTCGGTGTGAGCCGGCTCGTGCCGCGCAAGGGCTTCGACGTCCTCATCGACGCGGTCGCCGGGCTCGACGACGTGCAGCTCGCGATCGCCGGCACGGGTCGCGACGCGACACGGCTGGCTCGCCGGATCCGCCGGCGGGGCCGTGACTTCGGTGCTCGGGCGCACCTCCTGGGCCGGGTGTCGGACCACGACCTGCCGGGGCTGTACGGGTCGGCCGACGTGTTCGCGATGCTGTGTCGCGAGCGGTGGGGTGGGCTCGAGGCCGAAGGGTTCGGGATCGTGTTCCTGGAGGCGGCGGCGTGTGCGGTCCCCGCGGTCGCGGGACGCAGCGGCGGCGCCCACGAAGCCGTCGTCGGCGGGGAGACGGGGCTCGTGGTCGACCCGACCGATGTCGGTGCCGTACGCGATGCGATCGCCGCGCTCGTGGCCGACGACTCCGGGAGGATCCGCATGGGTCGCG
>JANOWV010000547.1:0-3087 GCA_031418075.1 Actinomycetes bacterium | reverse complement strand
GCGCCGCGTTCGCCGCGTGGGTCGGCGAGCGGAGCTCGGCCGCAAGCCGGATTGCGTCGGCAAGCGAGCGGTCGTACAGACCCGCGTCGCCCCGCACCATCGCTCGCACCGCATAGCTCGCAGTGTTGGTGAACAGAAGATCGGCATTGCCGGTCTCCTCGGCAAGCCGCTGGGTCTCGTCGAGCACTCGGTCCAGCTCGTCGTCGTCGATACCAGGGCGCAGCTGCCACGCCCACGTCTGCAACGCGATGGTCTCGGCCGCGGAGTCGCCCGAACGCCGGGCCGCGTCAAGGGCGTCGCTCGCGAGCTCTCGGTGGCGGTCGGCATTGAAGAAGAGCTCATACCCCGCGAGGAGCGAGCACAGTCGCGCGCGCAACGCAAGGTCCGTCTCGCCGATGGCCTCGATCGCCTCTTCGATCACTTTCGTGCGATCGGTCTGCCGCGTCCCGATCATCCCGGTGCCGCCGAACTCGAGCGCGGTGCGGGCCAGGAGCTCGGGCGTTCCCTGGTGGCGAGCGATCTCGATCGCGTCGCGCAGCACGCGATCGGCTCGTTCGGTCTCGCCGGTCCGCTTGAGTGACGCACCGTGGGAGAGGAGCAGCTCGGCTCGTCGCAGCTTGTCCGCGTGCTCATCGAGCTCGAACGCCTGGAGTGCCTGGTCGTAGTAGCGGGCGGCCTCCTCGTGGGCGGCCTGGCCGCGGGCGCGGTCAGCAGCGCGCGTCGAGTAGCCGACTGCCTTCTCGATGTCGCCGCCCGGCGCGGCCTGGAACCAGTGGTAGGCGAGCTCGGGGAGCGACGCCTCCGACTGCGCACCCGCGGAAGCCTCCAACGCCTCGCCGATCTGGCGGTGCAGACGAACCCGGCGCGGCGTGCTCAGCTCGCCGTAGAGCGTCTGGCGGATCAGCGCGTGGGTGAACTCGTACGCCCCGGGCGACCGAGGGCGCTCGTGCACGATCTGTGCGCCCAGTGCTTCATCGAGCAGGTCGAGTGTCGTGTCATCGCCATCACCGGTCACGGCCGCGACGAGCTCCGGCACGAACCCTCCCGGCATTGCGGCGGCGACCGTGAGCATCTTGTTCGCGTCTTCCGAGAGCCGGCTGAGCCGACGGCCGATCACCTCGCGCACGCCTTCGGGCAGGTTCTCGGCGATGGACTCGGGCGTGCCGACCCAACGGCCGTCGACGAGCTTGAGCGCACCTGACTCGTTGAGGTGACGGAGCACCTCGGCCACGAAGAACGGATTGCCTTCCGTTGCACGAAAGATCGTGTCGGCGAAGTCGTCGGGAGTGGCCTGCTCGCCGATCGCCTCGATGAGCGCCTTCACATCGTCACGGTCCATGCCGCGGAGCAGGACCCGCTCGTAGAGGTGCTCACGGCGCAGCGCGGCGATCGTGTCGGCCAGGGGATGCTGGCGGTCGAGGTCAACGTCGCGGTAGGTCCCCACGATCATCACCCGGTCGTGACGCAGGTTGCGGGCGAGATACTGCAAGAGGAGCAGCGATGGCTTGTCGGCCCAGTGCAGGTCGTCGAGCACCAGCACGATCGGATCCGCGCGCGATGCGTGGGCCAGGAACGTCGCAACGCCGTCGAAGAGACGCATCCGTTCGGCGTCGCCTTCGAGCGGTGGGCTTGCCGGAAGGTCGGGAAACCGCTGACGCAGCTCGGACACGAGCGTCGCGACCTCTGCGCCGCCCGTCGCCATCTCGGTCGAGAGCTGTACGTCGGAGCGGTTCCGCACGTAGGCCCGGAACGCCTCGACGAACGGGAGATACGCAACGCCGACCTCACCCTCATACGAGTGCCCCCAGCACACCTGGGCGCCGCGCACCGCGGCGTAGGAAGCCAGCTCCTCGACGAGCCGCGTCTTGCCGATCCCGGGCTCTCCCACCACCATCACGAGGCGGCTGCGACCGGCCAGCGCCTCGTCGCACGCGCCACGGATCGCCGCGATCTCCTCACTCCGGCCCACGAAGCGGCGCCAGTCCCCCGCTGCGAGGGTTCCGATGGTCGGCGCGATCTCGGCCACCGCCACCGGCTCGAGCGACATCTCTCGCAAGCGCCGGAGCTCGGCAACAACATCGGTCGCGCTCGCCGGCCGCAGCGCGGGGTCCTTGATCAGCAACCGCATGATGAGCGCGTCGAGACTCGCTGGTGCTTCCGGGTTGTGCCATGTGGTCGCGACCGGTGCGGTGTTGAGGTGCTGCGAGATCACTGCCACCGCGTCATCGCCAAGGAACGGCGGTCGCCCGGTCGTCAGCTCGTAGAGCACCGCGCCGAGCGCGTACAGGTCGGCGGCCGGCTCGGGCGCGCGCCCCACAGCCTGCTCCGGTGCGAGGTACGCCACCGTGCCGACGACCATGCCCTCGCTGGTGAGGCGCGACTGCTCGCTCATGGCCGCGAGGCCGAAGTCGCCGAGCTTGGCCGTGCCGTCGGCCGAGAGCCAGATGTTCGCGGGCTTCACATCGCGATGGACGATGTCGAGTCCGTGGGCATGCGCGAGCGCGAGTGCGAGCTCCTCGCCGTAGCGGAGCACCTCCGCGATCGACAACCGCCCCGAAGGCTGCGCGGCGAGGTGTTCCGACAACGTCCCGCCATCCATGTACTGGGCGATGATCTGTGGATCCCCCTGCTCCTCGACCACGTCGAAGACCGTGACGATGTTGGGGTGATCCCCGAGGCGGGCCATCGCGCGCGCTTCGCGGTCGATGCGGTGACGGCCGGCCGCATCGAGTCCCTCGGTCTTGATGACGGCGACGGCGACGTCGCGCCCCAGCCGCTCGTCGTGGGCGAGGTAGACGAGCTTGCGGGCACCCTCGCCGAGAAGCCGCTCGACCCGGTAGCGACCGCTCCCGAGCATGGTCGGCGTCGACTCCGCGGCCGGCGTCGGGACCTCGAGGTTCGCGCCGCACCCGTCGCAGAAGCGCGCACCCTCACGCACCTCCTGCCCGCACACCCCGCACGCCACGGAGCGAGGCTAGGTCGTTCCGCACCCCGCTTGTTCTCGGCACGGTGGATGTTGCAGTGCAACAGTGAACGTGCCGAGAAACCCTGAGGTGGCTCAGCCCTCCGCGATCGTGGTGACGAAGC
>JANOWV010000546.1:0-4337 GCA_031418075.1 Actinomycetes bacterium | reverse complement strand
GTCGACCGGCTCGGGGAGTTGGTCGCAGCGGACTGCGTGTCACTCACCGACGACCCGACCGCCGCGGGCTCGTTCGGGGCGACGCCGTTCGACGCCGAAGGGGTGCCGACGCGCGCCGTCGAGCTGCTCGTGGAAGGTGTCCTCACCGGGTTCTTGCACAACGTGTCGACGGCCCGTCGAGCCGCGACCACAACCACCGGTTCAGCCGTGCGCGGCGGGTACGCATCGACGCCCGGAACCGGTGCTCGGGCACTCGCGCTCCGTCCCGGTCGGCACAGCCCGGAGGAGATCCTCGCGATCGCCGGTGATGCGCTCTACGTGCAGTCCGTGAGCGGGCTGCACTCCGGGACCAATCCGGTGAGCGGCGACTTCTCGGTCGGAGCCGAAGGGATGATGGTGCGCGACGGTGCGTTCGCGGAACCGATCCGCGAGGTCACGATCGCGTCGACCCTGCCGCGGATGCTCCTCGACATCGCCGAGGTGGGGGACGACCTCACCTGGCTTCCCGGTGGGGCGGCCGGGGTGACCGTGCTCGTTGCGGAGATGACGGTCAGCGGGTCCTGACACCGCGTCGATCGAGGATCGACTGGAGTGACTCCACCACTTCGAGCGGATCGTGTCCTACGTGCACCGTCTCGATCCCGAGTGCGCGCGCTGCGGCGACGTTGTCGGTGTTGTCGTCGAGGAAGATCGATGCGACCGGCTCGGCGCCGCCGCGCGAGCAGGTCAGCTCGTAGATCCTCGGGTCGGGCTTGCGCATCCCCACCTCGCTCGAGTCCACGACGAGTGGGAACAGCTCGTCGACCGGGAACGAGCCCCGCCACGAGTCGCCGAACTCCTTCACATTGTTCGTGAGCAGCGCCAGTGGGACACCGAGGTCGGCGAGCCGGCGGATCTCGTGGACGATCGGCCACTGCACGCGCACCGCGTAGGCGGCCGAGAACTCGACGAACGCGTCGGCAGTGAGCTCGGTCCCGAGGATGTCCGGCGCGCGGCGGGACAGCCGGTCGAGGTAGTCGTCGAACCCGAGCTTGCCCATCTCGAGGAGGTGGAAGTCGTGGACCGGTCCCTCGTCGTACGCGCCATCCACCGGGTCGCCATCGCTGCCCTCGGGGATCTCCCCGAACAGCAGTCGGTTCAGCGACCCGGCGGGGTACCCCATCACCGTCTCGAAGTCGGCGAGGTCGTCGAGAAGCCGTTCCGAGATGACGCCGCCATAGTCGAAGATGACGAGCTCGACGATGCCCGCGCCCTCCACGTCAGCGCAGCTCGATGATGATCGCGGCCACTGGTGCGGCGACGAGCAGATAGGCGGCGAAGGCGCGCAAGGAATGGGTGCGGAGGTACGCGAGGAAGCCCTCGATCGCGAACCATCCGCTGATGGTGGCCGCGACGAATCCCGAGATGACCGGACCGGTGATGTGGAAGCTGCCGTTCGTGAGGTCACCGAACTTCGTCGCGACGGCGCCGACGATCGCGGGGATCGCGAGGAGGAACGAGTAGCGAGCAGCGGCTTCTCGCGTCATGCCCTGCGCGACGCCTGCGGCGATCGTCGATCCCGAGCGAGAGATCCCGGGCGTGATCGCGACGGCCTGCGCGACGCCGATCCAGCCCGCGCGGCGGGCGTCGACCTCGTGGCGAGCCACCCCGGTACGCACCATCCGTTCGACGCCGAGCAGGATGCACGCGGTCACCACCCAGAAGAGGCACACCCACAGGGGCTCCTCGAAGAGCGACTCGAACTCGTTCCCGAGCGCGAGGCCCGCGATTCCGGCCGGGATCGAGCCAAGGGCGAGGAGCCCGATCATCCGGCGGTCGGCGCGCGGGTCCGGGCCGCCACCGAAGAGCCCCACGAGCAATCCGAGAAGATCGCGCCGGAACGAGAAGAGGACGGCGATGAGCGTGCCGAGGTGGAGGACGAGGTCGAACGTGAGCGAGGGCTGGCGCCAGCCCAGGACGGCAGGGACGACGACGAGGTGCCCGCTGGAGGAGACCGGCAGGAATTCGGTCATCCCCTGGACGAGACCGAGCACGATGTCTTCCAGCCAGCGCATGTGGACCCGATGCTACGGCGCGCGGGCCTCTTCGGGAGGTACGAGCGCGATCGTCAGCGCGCCGTGCGCCGCGGCGTACGCGAGGTCCCGCGACTGCCGCGGGCTCACGAGGACCGTGATGCCGAGCGCGCTTCGGCCGTCGGCTCCGGTTGCTCCATCGACGCGCAAGACCTGGACGCCGGATGCGACCGCCGTGGAAGTCGCCGCGTCGAGCGATTCCGAGGAGCCGATACCGATGTCGAGGGTGGCGAGGACGTCGACCGCCGACCCGGTCGGAGGGCGGATCGCGTCGTCGACCGTGATGCGGATGGCCCTCGTCCCCACGGGGAGGGCGCCGTCGAAGCCGGTCCGCGACCGCGGCGCGAGGTTCCCGTCGGCGACGAAGCCGTCGCGTACCACCGGGACGGTGACGACGCGGCCGACGGCGAGCGCAGCGTCGGCAAGGACACCGTGCGGGAGCTGGGAGCGATGGACCCGACGGGTCCGGACGTCGCCGCGATCGAGGACCACACCGAGCACGAGCGGGTGCGTTGCGACGACGGCGTCGCGTTCGGGTCCGAAGGTCGTCGCCCGTCGGTGGAGGGTCGCGAGATCAGAGGAGACGAGAACAGCGGTGCCGGCCGCGACGGCGATCGCGGCGGACCAGAGGACGAAGGCTCGGGGTGCGCGCGTACGCAACGGTGGTTCCTTCCGGCTGGGGTCTCGCTCTGACCCCTGGCCGGGCGCGCGCGTGACGATGACCACGCCGCAGGCATCATCGGGAGGTTCTCGGCACGCTGAGTGTTGCTGAGCAACGATGAACGTGCCGAGAACCCCTCGGGCACGTTCGCTGCTACGAGCTGGAGCTCCCGGTCGACGTGCCGGCTCCCGACTTGGAGCCCCCGTCCTTGGAGCCCCCGTCCTTGGATCCGGATCCGTTCGATCCCGATCCGCTGTCGCTCGACTTCCCGCTGCCTGACTTGCCGCTCGACGAGGAGTCACTCGACTTGGAGTCACTCGACTTGGAGTCGCCGCCCGAGGAATCGCCGGACTTGGAGTCGCTGGACTTGGAGTCACCCGACGAGGACTCGCTCGACCTCGAGTCCGAGCTCGAGCCAGAGCGTGAGCTCCCGCTGCGATTGTCGGTCTTGTAGAAGCCCGAGCCCTTGAGGACGATGCCCGCCGGCGACAGCACCTTCGTGAGCGGACCGGTGCACGTCGCGCCCTCGATGGCGTCGTGGGTCGCCAGCGAGTCGGAGGTGATCGACTGCCAGATCTCGACGTCTTTTCCGCAGGACCCGCAGCGGTAACGGTACGTGGGCATCGGTGGCGGGTGCTCCCGGTCGTGGTCCCGAGTCTTTGGCACTCTCGGGTTGTGACTGCTAACGCTATCCGAACCCGGCTGCTTCCCGCACCCGGGCGTCATCCACCACAATGTCCGGGTGACCTGGATCCTGATCCTCCTCCCGTTCGCCTACTTCCTCGGCACGTTCCCCAGCGCGGGCATGGTCGCTCGCCGGGGTGGCTACGACGTGACGACGGAGGGGAGCGGGAACCCCGGGGCGTCGAACACGATGCGGCTCATGGGCTGGCGGGCCGGCGTGGTGGTCCTGCTCATGGACGTGGGCAAGGGCGCGCTCGCGGCGGGGATCGGCAGTGTGATCGACGACCACCGGGGCGCGTACATCCTCGGCGTGGCCGCGGTGGCCGGCCACGTCCTGCCCGTGACCCGCAGGTTCAAGGGCGGTCGGGGAGTCGCGACCGCAGCCGGTGTGCTCGCGGTGGTGTTCCCGCTCGTCACCGCGATCCTCGCGAGCGTGTGGGTCGTCATCGCGCGGGGCTTCCACCATGCGTCGATCGCGTCGGTCGTCTGCGCATCGGCGTTCCCGGTGATCGTCGCGATCCGCGGCGGAGGGCCGCTCGACC
Organism: Actinomycetes bacterium; assembly: GCA_031418075.1. GTDB lineage: Bacteria > Actinomycetota > Acidimicrobiia > IMCC26256 > PALSA-555 > DASUAO01. Next base: position 378 of record JANOWV010000546.1, on the reverse strand, counting down.
TCTCGGTGTCGAGTGGGTTGGCGGCGATCGTCGTCCTGCGCCACCTGTCGAACCTGCGTCGCCTCGTGCGCGGCGAGGAGCCCGAGCTCGGCGGCGGCGCGAAGCAGCGCGGGTAGCGTCGGCGTCCATGGCCGGAGCACGCGTCACCAAGGCGGTGATCCCCGCGGCGGGGCTCGGCACCCGGTTCCTCCCCGCCACGAAGAGCCAGCCCAAGGAGATGCTGCCGGTCGTCGACCGGCCGTCGATCCAGTACGTCGTGGAAGAAGCGGTCGCGGCCGGGCTCACCGACGTGCTCGTGATCACCGGTCGGGGCAAGCGTGCGATCGAGGACCACTTCGATCGCAACTTCGAGCTCGAGGCGACGCTCGAGGCGCAGGG
>JANOWV010000545.1:0-3621 GCA_031418075.1 Actinomycetes bacterium | reverse complement strand
GCCTCCATCCATGCCGGGCCCCGGTTCCGAAGAGTCCCTGATGAGCACCTCCGGGAACGGCAACGACGCGGGCGTGGGCGGTGGCCGCCTCAAGTACGGGGTGCTCGCGCTCCTGCTCGTGGTCGCGGCGACGGCGGGGATCGTCGTGGCCAGCAGCTCCGATCCCAGTTCGGTGAGTGGTCCGGTCGACACCCAGCACTTGCCGGTCGGCCCACCCCCACCTTCGATGTCGCTCGCCAAGGGATGGATCAACTCCGCCCCGCTCACCAAGGCCGACCTGCGCGGCAAGGTCGTGGTGTACGACATCTGGACCTACTCGTGCGTCAACTGCGTCCGGACGCTGCCCTATCTGGAGGCGTGGTACGACCGGTACGCCAAGGACGGGCTCGTGATCATCGGCGTCCATTCGCCGGAGTTCGACTTCGAGAAGGTCCACAGCAACGTCGAGGACGCGACCAAGCGCCTCGGCGTCGACTACCCGGTCGCCCTCGACGACGACATGGACATCTGGAACGCGTTCGGCAATCAGTACTGGCCGTCGAAGTACATCGCCGACCGGAAGGGCCGGGTCCGCTACGTCCACTTCGGCGAGGGTTCGTACGAGGAGAACGAGGCGGTCATCCGGACCCTGCTCGGCGTGAAGGCGGGAGCGCCGTTCGCGAAGGTCGGGGCCGGATCGGAGCCCGACCAGACGACGCTGACCGGCCCGATCACCTCCGAGACGTACCTCGGCACGCTGCGGGGGACCGCCGGCGTGACCGCTGGCGCCGGCACGTATCCAGAGCCCGGCGACCTGGCGTCGGGTGACGCTCGCGTCGTCGGCGCGTGGACCGGTGGGCAGGAAGAGATCGAGAGCGACGCAGCCGGTGCCGCGATCGTGCTGCGCTACGACGCGCGCGAGGTGAACCTCGTGATGGCGGCGCCGGGTGGGACGCCGGTCGACGTCACCGTCGAGCTCGACGGCAAGCCGCTTCCCAAGGAGTACCGCACCGGCCAGACGATGGTCGACGAATCCGGCGCGACGTTCGTGAGCGTCAAACCCTCGGACCTCTACCGACTCGTGCTCGGACCGGCGGTCGAACAGCACACGCTGCGCCTCACCGCCCGCGCTCCGGGGTTGCAGGCGTTCGCGTTCACGTTCGGCGCCTGACCGCGTGGGGACCGATCTCATCGCGCTCTTCGGCGCCGGGGTTGCCTCCTTCCTGGCGCCGTGCATCGTGCCGCTGCTCCCCGCGTACCTCGGGATCATCGCCGGGGAGGCGGCCGACGCACGCGATCCTGCCCGTGCCGTCCCGGCGACCTTCATCTTCGTGCTCGGGTTCGCGGCGGTCTTCGCCGGTCTCGGCGCGTCGGCCGGGCTCGTCGGTCACTCGCTCAACGACGTCCAGGACTGGATCCGCCGGATCGGTGGCGTGGTCGTCGCGATCATGGGCCTGGCGCTCCTGGGCGTGATCAAGGGGCCCTTCGCGAGGGAACGACGCCTGATGCCCGTCGTGTCGCAACGGTTCGGGCGGGCGCGACCGTTCGTCGTGGGCGTGGCGTTCGGTGCGGCGTGGAGCCCGTGCGTCGGGCCGCTGCTCGCGGCCGCGCTCACCGTTGCGGCCCAGAGCGGTGAGGCCGGACGCGGCGCGCTGCTGCTCTTCGCCTACTCGCTCGGGATCGGCGTGCCGTTCCTGCTCGCGGCGCTCGGCCTCGCGTCGTTCCCCGGGATCGCCGACTGGCTCCGACGTGTCGGTCCGATCGTCGAGCGCATCGCCGGCGTCGCCCTGGTGATCCTCGGCGTGCTGCTCACGACCGGGCTGTACACGCACCTCACGTCGTACCTCGCGCGCTTCACCCCGTCCGTCGGCGGCCTGTAGCCCCCGTTCCCGTGACTGATCTCGTCCCATCCCCGGTTCTTGTGACCGAATTGGCCGTCATGGGGGCGGTTTCCGTCACGAGAACGGGCTGAGGGGCCGATCAGGTCACGAGAACGTGCAGGGTGCTCAGGGGCAGCCGGTGACCTCGACGTCGGGCTGGCCCGTCGGCGTGATCGACCCCGGAACGCCGCTGCCGTCGAAGCGCTGGGCGATCCACTTCACCATGTCGGGCGCAGACGGCCCGATGACGCCGGCATGGCTCTGGCCGGGGTAGACCCAGCGCTCGAGCTCCTGCCCGATGCCGCAGAGGTGGTCGTAGAGCAGTGCCGACGATGCAGTCGGGATCTGCTCGTCGCTGCCACCGTGGATGATGAGCAGGGGGATGTCGTTCGCCTTGTCGAACGACTGCGGGTCATTCTCGGTGAGGAGCGCGCGCCACGTCGGGATCAAGAACGGGTCCCCGTTGGTCGTGTCCTCGACGGCGATGTCCTTGAGCTTGTCGCGCACGTACCCCGAGCAGCCCTCGTCGAGCACCTTGACCAGGTCGAGCCCGGTCGGCGTGAGCACCTTGTCGAGCGGCGCGGCCTTGTCGCCGTACGCGGCGTTGATCCCACCGGCGGCCATGAGGAGGTAGTACTTGAACGGGCTGGTCTTGAGGAACGTGTAGATCAGGCTGAACTGCGACGGGGGTGCGCCGGCCACCACGCCGTCGAGCGTGAGCTCGGGCGCATATTCCTCGGCGATGTTGTGGGCGAACATCGCGGTGTGGCCGCCCTGCGAGTGGCCCCACACCACGAAGTTCTTGCTCGCGTGTGCAGCCTTGAGCTCGCGGGCAGCGCGCACGATGTCGATCGAGTCGCGAGCGGCGGCGAAGCCCGCGATGTAGGGGTGGAGGCCAGGCGTGCCTTCGCCGCGATAGTCGGAGGCGACGACCAGCCAGCCTTCGCCGTTCAACCCGTTCGCGAGCTGCGCCAGCCCCTCGGGCTTCGCCGACACCGCGCACTCGTCGGCCATGCCGTTCGTGCCGTGCGCCCAGCTGACGACGGGGAAGCCGCCCTTCGGCGCGGGACCGTCGGGGACCACGATGAGCCCGGTGACCGCGACGGGGCTGTCGTCGATCAGCGACGTCGACGCGTACATCACGCGGTAGACGGTGCCGTCGGTGCCAGGCTCCGCAACCTTCTGCGACTTGAGCAGCTGCCCGGGCTTCGCCTTCGCGAGCGACGCGGGAACGGCGTAGAACGAGGGGAGTCCGGCCGGCGCGGGAGTCTTCTTCGACGCCGTGGTGGCACCGGTAGCCCCGCCCAAGACGACGACGAGTGCGATCGCCATCATGCCGACCAGGGTGGTCCGTGTTGTTCCGCCGCGCGCCTTGTTCACTGTGTTGCCCCCAACCTCGTCGCCCGTGTGCCGGGGGACAGCGTAGGCGGTCGGGCCCGTGGCACGATGTGGCCATGGCGCGCATCGGTATCCCTGACGGCCCCGGCGGTGAGCCCGCGATGGTGTGGACGCTGCGGCCCGAGATGGCCGGAGCGATCAGTGGCCTCATCGACGGCGTCTACCAGCAGAGCCGACTCCCGGCCCGGGAGCGTGAGGCGGCCAGGATGCGGATCGCCCAACTGAACCAGTGCCCCATCTGACTGCACTATCGGGCTGCGTCGTTGACGCAGCAAGGCGTCACGCCGGACCTGTACGAGCACGTTGCCGAGTACCGAGACCACGACGGCTACACGGCGCGTGAGCGGTTGGCGATCGAGTTCGC
>JANOWV010000544.1:0-1911 GCA_031418075.1 Actinomycetes bacterium | reverse complement strand
GGCGTCTACATCAACTCGAGCTTGGCCAAGGTCGAGGCCCTCAAGGGCGGCTACGACGAGGCGATCCTCCTCAACATGGCGGGCACCGTGTCGGAAGCGACCGGCGAGAACGTCTTCGTGGTGAAGAACGGCGTGCTCCTGACGCCGCCGCTCTCGGCCGGCGCGCTCGAGGGACTCACGCGCGACACCGTGATGACGATCGCGCGTGACCTCGGCTACGAGGTGCGTGAGCAGACCCTCCTCCGGACCGACCTCTACCTCGCCGACGAGGCGTTCCTCTGCGGGACGGCGGCGGAGATCGTGCCGATGCGTTCCGTCGACGATCGCGAGATCGGCGACCCTGGTGAGATCACGCGCAAGATCCAGGAGACCTACTTCGCAATCGTCCACGGCCAGGTGGAGAAGTACGCCGACTGGCTCGAGTACGCCAGTGGCTGAGAAGGGTGGGGTATCGCCGCCCGCAGCGAGCGCGACCAGAAAGAAGATCGAGATCTACGACACGACGCTGCGCGACGGGGCGCAGCTCGAAGGGATCTCGCTCACGGTCGACGACAAGCTGCGGATCGCGGAGCAGCTCGACTGGCTCGGTGTCGACTACATCGAAGCGGGCTGGCCCGGTTCGAACCCCAAGGACGACGAAGTCTTCCGACGGGCGGTCACCGAGCTCGAGCTGTCGACGAGCACACTGGTCGCGTTCGGATCGACCCGCAGGGTGAAGGGCAAGGTCGACTCCGACGACACCTTGCGCCATCTCGTGGAGTCCGGTGCGCCGGCGGCATGCATCGTCGGGAAGTGCTGGGACTACCACGTGACCGAGGCACTCGGGACGACGCTCGACGAGGGCGTCGCGATGGTGGCCGACTCGGTCGAGTTCCTCGCGGCCCAAGGCCTCGAGGTGCTCTTCGACGCCGAGCACCTGTTCGACGGGTACGCCCGGAACCCGGAGTTCTCGCTGCGAGTGCTCGAAGCGGCAGCCGAACGAGGCGCGTCGCGCCTGGTGCTGTGCGACACGAACGGCGGGACGCTTCCCGACGAGGTCGAGCGGATCGTCGGTGAGATCGTCGCGTACTTCAAGGGCGACGTGGGCGTGGGCGTGCACCTGCACGACGATGCCGGTACCGGTGTGGCGAACGCGTTGGCCGGTGTGCGCGCGGGGGCGATGCAGGTCCAGGGGACCATCAACGGGTACGGCGAGCGCACAGGGAACTGCAACCTGACGACGATCATCCCGAACCTGTCGCTGAAGATGGGGTTCGAGACGATCCCGGCCGACCGGATGGATCGCCTCACCACGGTGGCCCACCACGTTGCCGAGCTCGTGAACATGGCCCTCAACCCGCAGGCGCCGTACGTCGGCGAGTCGGCGTTCGCCCACAAGGCGGGCCTGCACACCAGCGCGATCGCGAAGCGCCCCGATGCCTACGAGCACGTGGTCCCCGACTCGGTCGGGAACGGCACGCGTTTCGTCGTGTCGGAGCTCGCCGGGAAGTCCACCATCCTGCTCAAGGCGGCCGAGCTCGGGCTCGAGATCGACGGCCCACAGGTCAGCGACGTCGTCGACACGCTGAAGCGGATGGAGCACGAGGGCTACCACTTCGCAGTCGCCGACGCGTCGCTCGAGCTGCTGATGCGCCGGGCGACCGGCTGGGAGCAGCCGTGGTTCCGCGTCGAGTCGTTCCGCGTGATCACCGACGATCTTCGTGGAGGCGATCTTCGTGGAGGCGATCTTCGTGGAGGCGATCTGGGCGGCGGTGATCTGGGCCCGGGCGAGCTGCAGAGCGGCGTCAGCACCGAAGCGACCATCAAGGTCCACGCAGGCACCGAGCGGCTCGTGGCCACCGCTGAGGGCAACGGTCCCGTGAACGCGCTCGACACCGCGTTGCGACGGGCGCTGGGCACCCGCTGCCCCGG
>JANOWV010000543.1:0-2877 GCA_031418075.1 Actinomycetes bacterium | reverse complement strand
CTGCTCCTCGGCGTCCCGCTCGGCGTGATCGTCGGGCGCGCGGTGTGGAATGCGGTCGCGACCGGCACGGGCTTCGCTTCGATCGTGACCGTCCCCGCCGTCGGGCTTCTCGGACTGGTGCTCGCGACACTGGTGATCGTCAACCAGATCGCGGTCGTTCCCGCGCGCCGCGCCGCTCGCCTCCGGCCCGCTGTCGTGCTGAGGAGCGAGTGATGGGCGCCGTGTGGATGCGGGCGCGGGGCGATCTGACGCGGCGGTGGCGGTCCGGGATCGGGCTGGCGCTCCTGGTGGGGCTCGTCGCGACCGTCGTGCTCACGGCAGCCGCCGGAGCCCGGCAAACGGCGACCTCGTTCGACCGGTTCCTCGCCCAGAGCAAGGTGAGCGACGCGTTCGTGTTCCCCGGTGAGGTGACACGACAACAAGTGCGTGACTTTGCTCGAGCCCCGTACATCACGGCGATCGCGGCGATCCAGACCCTGCAGTTGATATACCCCGACGGCACGTTCCCGAACGTTGGCGTGCCCCTGGATGATCAACTCGGATCCGTGTTCGAGCGCCCGCGGATCCTCGAGGGGCGGGTCGCCGATCCGACGTCGACGACCGAGGTCACGATCAACGAGGCCATCGCGCGCCAGCGACGACTCCGCGTGGGCGACACGCTCGCACTCTCCTCGTTCACTCCCGCCCAGATCGACGCCCAACGTGACGGGACCGCGACCGGCATCCCGGAACCGGGTGGACCGGCCGTGCGCCTCCGCGTCGTCGGGATCAGCCGTTCGCCGAGCGACCTCGGCATCGACAGTACGAAGGGCGGGATCCTGCTGCTCACGCCGGGCTTCGGTCGTCGCTACGCGAGCCAGATCGGCAGCTACTCAGGCGATCTGCTCGCGGTGCGGCTCCGCCACGGTGCCGCCGACTCCAATCGTTTCGCGCGCCGGGCGACGCGGTTCTTCGGCGGGGCGCAGGCGTTCGCCGTGCAACCGGCCGGGCAGGGGAATGCGGGCGTGCAGCAGTCCGTCGACGTGCTGGCAGTCGGGGTCGCGATCTTCGCGGGCGTGGCCGCGATCGCGGGTCTCACGGCGCTCGGACTGGTGCTCCGACGCCGGATCGATGTCGGTGCGGGCGACGAAGAGGTTCTCCGCTCGCTCGGGTTGACCAGGACCCAGCGGGCGCTCGCGGTCGGTGTTCCCGCGGTCCCGGTTGCACTGCTCGGCGCGCTGGTCGGGGTGCTGGGCGCATGGCTCGCCTCGCCGCTGTTGCCGATGGGGCTCGCCCGCAAGGCCGAGCCCGACGCGGGCCTGCACTTCGACGGGTTGGTGCTCGGCGCGGGCTTCGTGGCGGTCGTCGTGCTCCTCCTGGGCATCACCGGGCTGGTCGCGTGGCGAGCCGCGCTCGTGCTCCGGGACCGGGAAGGGGTTCCGACGCGACCCACGGCAGTGGCGCGGTTGTCGGCGAGCCTCGGCCTCCGGCCGACTGCGTCGATCGGAGCAGGCATGGCGCTGGAGCGCTCGGGCCGGCGCGCCGGGGTGCCGGTGCGCTCGGCGCTCGTCGGCGCCGTCGCGGCCGTGCTCGGGGTCAGCGCGGTGCTGGTGTTCGGAGCAAGCCTCGACCGGCTCGTGGCCACTCCGGCGCGCTACGGGTTCAACTGGGATGCCCGGGTCCTCGACAACCGGATCCGATCATCCGTGCCGGACCATCCCTGCACGGTGCGACGGAGCCGGCTCACGGCGGTGCCGGGTGTGGGCGACGTCGCGACCATCTGCTACATCGGCGTCGAGCTCGGCGGGCAGCCGGTGGCCGCCTTCGGCGTGCGATCGCTGCGCGGCGACATCGAGCCGACCATCGTGGAAGGGCGGGCGCCGCGGGCGCCGCGCGAGGTCGCGATCGGCGCCCAGACTCTGTCGGAACTCGGGCGGGCGGTGGGGGAACGGGTGCGCGCGACGGGACCCCATGGGCCTCTCGACTACCGGATCGTCGGGGTCGCCGCCGCACCCCGGTTCGACGACCCGTTCTCCGACCCGCTCGCGGTCGACCGGAGCGCGTTCTTCACCGGGGCCGGGCTCGACGCGCTCGACGACCCGACGGACGGCGATGCCAGCTCCGAGCTCCTGATGCGGGTCGCGCCGGGCGCGGACCGTGATGCCGTGCTCCGGCGCGTCGAGCGCCTCGACGGCGTCTCGGACTACAACGATGCGCCCGGCGTGAGCACTGCCCTCGTCCCGCTCGAGGTCGCGCGGGTCCAACAGATCGACGCGCTGCCCACTGTGCTCGCAGGATTCCTTGCAATGCTCGGGATCGTCTCGGTCGGTTTCGTGCTCGCATCGTCGGTGCGCCGGCGCGGCCGTGCGCTCGCGATCCTCAAGACCCTCGGCTTCTCGCGTCGGCAGGTCTCGGCGACGATCGCGTGGCAGGCGACGACGGTGGCGGTGTTCGGTGTGCTGATCGGCATCCCGCTCGGCGTCATCGTCGGGCGGGCGATCTGGCGCTCGATCGCGGAGGGCATCGGCGTCGTGTCGACGCCCGACGTGCCGATCGGCCTGCTCGTCGTCGTGGCGCTGGTGACGGTCGCGCTCGCGAACCTCATCGCCGCGGTGCCCGCATGGGTCGCCGCGCGAACCCAGCCCGCGCGCGTGCTGAGGAGCGAGTGATGGCTGCGGTCTGGCTTCGCTTCCGCACCGAGCTCCGCACGCGTTGGCTTGGCGCCCTCGTGCTGATCGTGCTCGTGGGCATTGCCGGGGGTGCCGTGCTCACCGCGCTCGCAGGCGCGCGGCGGACGGGCAGCTCGTTCGAGCGATTCGAAGACGCGGCACGCTCGCCCGACGTGTTCATCAACTACCCGACGGACCTCGAGGCACGCGTCCAAGAGGTGATCTCGCG
>JANOWV010000542.1:0-4268 GCA_031418075.1 Actinomycetes bacterium | reverse complement strand
GAAGAGGTAGCCGCGAGCGATGCATTCGAGGTGCACCGGCGCCGCCGCCCGCACGAGCATCGCCCTCCCCGCGACTTCGGTCCCTGCCGTCTCGGGGAAGTCCGTGGGGTCCGACGACACGAGGTGGTTCGGCCACAGGTCGGCCGTCTCCTCGAACCAGAACGTGGACAGCGCGGTCAGCGCGCACCCCTTGTCCGGGACTTCGTCGGGGAGCACGACGTCGAAGACCGAGATCCGGTCGGACGCGACGATGAGCATCCGGTCGTGGTCGACTTCGTAGAGGTCGCGTACCTTGCCGGTGGAGTGGTGGCGCAGTCCGATCTGGGTCACGTTCCGGCGAGCCCCGTGAGCGCGTCGACCGCACGCCCCGCGTGTTCGAGTGAGCGCTCGAGGTCGAAGCACGCCACCAGGCGGTCGTCGCCGAGGGCTGCCACCACGACTTCGTCGGAGCGCAGGACGTCGAGGAAGGAGCCCTGCTCGTCCCACGTCCGCATCGCGTTCCGTTGGACCGCGCGATACGCGTCGTCGCGCGTCATGCCCGACTCGACCAGCGCGAGCAGCACCGGCTGGCTGAACACGAGGCCGAACGACGCGTCGAGGTTGGCCAGCATCCGGTCGGCGTGCACGACGAGCCCGTCGACGATCGACGTGAACTTCACCGCCACGTAATACGCGAGCTGGAGCGAGTCGGGAAGGACGATGCGCTCGACCGACGAGTGCGAGATGTCGCGCTCGTGCCAGAGGGCCACGTTCTCGAGTCCGGCTTGCACGTTCGCGCGCAGCACGCGCGCCAACCCGCACAACTGCTCGCTCTTCACCGGATTGCGCTTGTGTGGCATCGCGCTCGAGCCCTTCTGGGCGCCGGCGCGGAACGGCTCTTCGGCTTCGCGCACCTCCGTGCGCTGAAGGTGTCGGACCTCGAGTGCGCCCATCTCGACGGTCGCTCCGAGCGAAGCGCAGGCATACAGCAGCTCGGCGTGGCGATCGCGAGGAAGGACCTGGGTCGCGGGGACCGGGGTGAGTCCGAGGTGCTCGCACACGTAGCGCTCGACTTCGGGATCGACGTTCGAGAACGTTCCGACCGCGCCGGACAGCTTGCCTACGGCGATGCCCTCGCGTGCGCGGCGAAGCCGTTCACGGTCGCGACGCACCGCAAGGGCCCAGAGCGCGAGCTTGGCGCCGAAGGTGGTGGGCTCGGCATGGATGCCGTGGGTACGGCCGACGGTAGGCGTGGCCCGATGCTCGACCGCGCGGGCGACGATGGCCCGCTCGAGCGCGTCGACGGCCTCGAGGACGAGATCCACCGCCCTGGTGAGCGTCACCGACAGCGCGGTGTCGACGACGTCGCTCGACGTGAGCCCGTGGTGTACCCAGGCTCCGTCGGGGGCACCGACGCGTTCCTGCACGACATCGACGAACGCAGCAACGTCGTGCTCCGTCGTGCGTTCCCGCTCTTCGATCGCGGCCACGTCGAACCCGGCGCGCTCGCGAATGGCTGCCGCGGCTTCGGGCGGGACTACGCCGAGCTTCGCCTGGGCCTCGACCGCGAGCACTTCGACCTCGAGCCACGTCGAGTACCGGGCTTCGTCAGTGAACAGTTCGGCCATCGGCGGTAGTGCGTATCGCGGGATCACCTGCGGTTCCCTCCCTGCACCCACTGTACGGGAGCCGCTCGAAGTCCTCTCACGTGGCGGCGGCGTGTGCCGCGATGTCGCTGCGGTACTGCATGCCGGGCCAGCGGATGCGCTCGGCCCCGGAGTACGCGACGGCGCGGGCATCGGCGATGGTCCGCCCGACACCGGTGACCGCCAGCACTCGACCGCCGGCCGTCACGACCTTTCCATCGGCATTCCGGGCCGTCCCCGCGTGGAACACGTTGACGCCATCGATCGCCTCAGCGTCCTCGATTCCTTCGATCGGGTCGCCCTTGCGCGGGTCGCTCGGGTAGCCCTCGGTCGCGAGCACGACCGTGACACTCGCGTCGTCGACGAACCGGATGTCGGGCAACGCGTCGCCACGCGCCGATGCGAGACAGAGCGCACCGAGGTCGGTTGCGAGCCGCGGCAGCACGACCTGGGACTCCGGGTCACCGAAACGCACGTTGTACTCGAGGACCTTGGGGCCGTCGGCGGTGAGCATCAGTCCGACATAGAGGACCCCGCGGTACTCGATGCCCTCAACGAGTAGGGCGTGGAGCGTCGGCGCGACCGCTGTGGCCATCACCTGGTCAACGAGCTCGGGGCCCGCGATCGGTACCGGCGAGTAGGCCCCCATCCCCCCGGTGTTCGGACCGGTGTCGCCATCGTGGATCCGCTTGAAGTCCTGTGCCGGCGCGAGCGGTACGGCACCACTCGGATCGCCATTGCACACGACGAGGAGCGAGAGCTCCGGGCCACGCAGGCCTTCTTCGATCACGAGGGTGCGGCCCGCGTCTCCGAAAGCGTCGCCCGAAAGGTACGCGCGGACTGCGTCGCGGGCCTCGGCAAGCGACTCGGTCACGACGACGCCCTTGCCTGCCGCGAGCCCATCGGTCTTCACCACGTAGAGGCCGTCCAAGGTGTCGAGGAACTCGAGTGCATCGCGTTCGTTGCTCGCGTCGAACGATGCGTGCAATGCCGTCGGGACCCCGGCACCTTCGACGAGCTCCTTCATCCAACGCTTCGAGCCCTCGAGCTGCGCACCGAGTGCGCCCGGGCCGAACGCGACGCGTCCACGGGCGCGAACGGCGTCGACTGCACCGAGGACGAGGGGCTCCTCCGGGCCAACGACGACGAGATCGGCGTCGAGGTCGTCGGCGAGCGCCGCGACTGCCGCGGGGTCGTTGGGTTCCACCGCCACGCAGCGCGCCACAGCCTCGATCCCGGGATTCCCGGGAGCGGCGAAGACCTCGTCGACCGAGTCGCTGCGTGCCAGCGCCCAGGCAAGGGCGTGTTCGCGGCCACCGCCGCCGACGACGAGGACCTTCACGGCTACGGCGCCGCGGGGAGCACGACGGTCTGCTCGCGTCCTGGGCCGACACCGAGGAAGGTGATCGGAACGCCCGCGCGAGCCTCAACGAACTTCACGAACTCGCGCGCGTTGGTCGGGAGCTCTTCGACCCGTTCGACCTGGTCGATCTCGCAGTTCCAACCGGGAAGCGTCTCGTAGACGGGGCGGACCTTGTGCAGGACCGACTGGTGGTACGGGACATGCTCGTAGCGGGTCCCGTCCTCGCCTTCGTACGCGACGCAGACCTTGATCTCGTCGAGCGGGGCGAGCACATCGAGCTTGGTGATCGCCAGCTCCGTGAGTGTGTTGAGACGGACGGCATGGCGGAGCATGACGACATCGAGCCACCCGGGACGCCGACGACGGCCGGTGTTGGTGCCGAACTCGTGACCCCGCTCCACCAGGAGGTCGCCGATCGCATCGCCTTCGGGGAGCTCGGACGGGAACGGTCCCGAGCCGACCCGGGTGACGTAGGCCTTGGCCACGCCGATGATCCGGTCGATCGCGAGTGGACCGACGCCGGCGCCGGTGCAGACGCCACCGGAGATCGGGTTGGACGAGGTGACGAACGGATACGTCCCGTGGTCGAGGTCGAGGTACGTCGCCTGGGCGCCTTCGAAGAGCACCTGCTGCCCGGCGTCGAGGGCCTCGTGCGCCATGTGCACGGTGTCGGCGATCATCGGTTCGAGGCGCGGCACCATCGCGAGGTACGACTCGGCGATCTCGTCGGCGTCGAGGGGCAGCTGGTTGTACACCTTCGCGAGCACACCGTTCTTCTCACGCAGCGCGAGGTCGAGCTTCTCTCGGAAGATCTTGGGGTCGAGGAGGTCCTGCACGCGGATCCCGACGCGCAGCGCCTTGTCGGCGTACGCGGGGCCGATGCCGCGCCGGGTCGTCCCGAGCTTGTTCTTGCCCAGGAAGCGCTCGGTCACACGATCGAGCTCGGCGTGGTACGGCATGATCAAGTGCGCGTTGCCCGACACCCGCAGTGCGCGGGTATCCACGTGCTTCGCCTCGAGCGTGTCCAGCTCGGCGAGCAGCACTGCGGGATCGACGACTACACCGTTCCCGATCACCGGCGTCACGTGGGGATACAGGACTCCGCTCGGGACCAGCTGGAGGGCGAACACCTCGCCATCGACGACGATCGTGTGTCCGGCGTTGTGCCCGCCCTGGTAGCGCACGCAGAGCGTGCTCTCCTTGGCGAAGTAGTCGGTGAAACGGCCCTTGCCCTCGTCACCCCACTGGGTGCCGACGATCACCGTGCCGGGCACGGGAAC
>JANOWV010000541.1:0-1813 GCA_031418075.1 Actinomycetes bacterium | reverse complement strand
GCCGCATGGTCGTGACACCGAGATCGACGAGGATCTGCGACCCGATGCCGTACTCACGAGAGTCGACCGCGAAACCGAGCTCGACGTTCGCCTCCACGGTGTCGCGACCCTCGTCCTGGAGCGTGTAGGCGCGCAGCTTGTGGCCCAGGCCGATCCCCCGCCCCTCGTGGCCCCGCAAGTAGACGACGACTCCGCGTCCTTCGTCGGCGACGCGTTGCAGCGCGGAGTCGAGCTGACCCCCGCAGTCGCAGCGCATGGAGCCGAAGACGTCGCCGGTGAGGCACTCGGAGTGCACCCGGACGAGCGTGTTGTCGCTCCCGGCGATCTCCCCCCGGACGAACGCGAGGTGCTCGACACCGTCGAGGATGCTCTCGAAGACGTACGCGGTGAAGTCGCCGTGGCGAGTCGGAATCCGAGCCTCCGAGACCCGCCGCACCAGCTTCTCCTGATGGCGCCGGTACCGGATGAGATCTGCGATCGAGATCATCTGGAGACCGTGTTCCTCGGCGAACCGCTCCAGCTCGGGCATCCGAGCCATCGTGCCGTCGTCGTTGACGACTTCGGCGAGGACCCCGGACGGTGTGAGCCCGGCCAAGCGGGCCAGGTCGACGGCTGCCTCCGTGTGCCCGGCCCGCTTGAGGACCCCACCCTCGCGATAGCGCAGCGGGAAGATGTGCCCGGGGCGGGCAAGGTCGTTCGGGCGCGTCGCGCCTTCGATCAACGCGTGGACCGTGGTCGCACGATCCGCGGCGGAGATCCCGGTTGTGGTGCCCACTCGGGCGTCGACCGACACGGTGAACGCGGTCCGCTGCGCCTCGGTGTTGTGGGCAACCATCAGGGGCAGCTGCAGCTCATCGCAGCGAGCACCTTCGAGTGGCTGGCAGATCACGCCGCTCGTGTGGCGGATCATGAAGGCGATCGCCTCCGGCGTGACCTTGTCGGCGGCCATGATGAGGTCGCCCTCGTTCTCGCGGTCGGCGTCGTCGACGACGATCACGAGCTCACCGCGCCCGATCGCGTCGATCGCGTTCGTGATGTGGGTGAACGGCATCAGTCCAGTCTCCTTGGTGGGAACAGGCGCTCCACGTACTTGGCGAGCACATCGACCTCGACATTGACCGAGTCGCCGACGGCGCGGGACCCGAAGGTGGTGACGGCCAGGGTGTGTGGGATGACCGCGATCCCGATCTCCACACGTTCGATCGGGCCAACATCGAGCTGGGACCTGTCGGCCTGGGAGACGTCGGCCTCGAAGACGTCGAGGGGATCGTCGCGGACCTCGGTGACGGTCAGGCTCACCCCGTCGAGGGTGATCGAGCCCTTCTCGACGACGTAGCGCCCGGTGGGCGCATCGAGCGCGATCCGGAAGCGGACCGACCCGTCACCCTCGGGCTCGCGGGTCGTGATGGTACCGACGCCGTCGACGTGCCCCTGGACGAGGTGGCCGCCGAGCCGATCGTCGAGCCGGACCGGACGCTCCAGATTCACGGGCGAGCCTTCCACGAGACGACCGAGCGTCGTGCGGGCGAGCGACTCCGGCTGGGCGTCGGCCGCCCACCAATCCGCTCCGAGCTCGACGACCGTGAGGCAGCACCCGTCGACGGCGATGGAGTCGCCCGGCCGTGCGTCGCCGAGCACCGTCGCGCAGCGGATCTCGACCCGCGCCCCATCGGCGTTCGGAGTGATCGAGCGCACGGTCCCGAGCTCTTCGACGATCCCCGTGAACACCTCAGTCCTCCTCAACAACTGGCCCAACAACTGGCCCAACAACTGGCCCAACAACTGGCCCAACAACTGGCCCAACAACTGGCCC
>JANOWV010000540.1:0-2428 GCA_031418075.1 Actinomycetes bacterium | reverse complement strand
GAACGCCTCCTTGAGCCCGGTGACCGGGAGCACCTGGCCGGGGGCGACGCCGTCGGGGATCGCGGCACCATCGCCGAGCACCGTCACCTTGGGATCGGTGCGTTCGATGATGCTCGCCTGCTCGCGAGGACCGAGGCGCAGGTTGATCGCGGAGGTGATCGCGCCGATCCGAAGCGCTCCGAGGTAGCAGACGGCCAGCTTCGTCGACGAGGGCAGCATGAGCACGACGACGTCGCCGCGGCCGACGCCCCGGTCGAGGAGGGTGGCCGCGAAGCCATCGGCGGCCCGGTCGAGCCACGCGTAGCTCGAACGCTTGTCGGCCCGGACATAGGCGTCGCGATCAGGATGTGTGGCTGCGGCGTCGCGCAGGAGGTCGGCGACGAGCCGGGTGGTGGCCACGGCGGTGCAGGCTACCGGCGCCAATGTTGCCTCGGCGGTGGTGCCCGATCTGACGGACAGTTAGATTCGCCGGTCGAGCGCACGGCGCTTCGACGACGACAGCCGAGCAGAGGGGTACGAATGGCGCGCTTCACCGACCAGGTCGCGATCGTGACGGGTGCGGGCTCCGGCCTGGGCCGAGCGACCGCCCGCCGCCTTGCCGACGACGGCGCCCGAGTCGCCGTGCTCGACCTCGACGAGGCCGCCGCGGGCGAGACCGCGAAGGGGATCGGTGACGCCGCGACTGCCCACTCGGTCGACGTGAGCGACTTCGCCTCGGTCGAGGCCGCGGTGACGTCCGTGGTCGAGGCGGTCGGTGCACCCTCCGTGCTCGTGAACTGCGCGGGGATCGGGAAGTTCGTCCACAGCGAGGAAGAGACACCCGAGAGCTGGGGACGCATCATCGGCGTGAACCTCACCGGCACCTTCTTCATGTGCCGCGCGGTGCTGCCCCACATGCTCGAGCGAGCCGGCGCGGCGGGCAAGATCGAGCGCGGGGGCGAGGGGGGCGCGATCGTCAACGTCGCGTCGAACGCCGGGCTCATGGGCCAGCCGTACTCGGCCGCATACTGCGCGTCGAAGGGTGGCGTCGTGAACCTCACCCGGGCGCTCGGTGTCGAGTACCGGGCGAAGGGTGTGCGCGTGAACGCGATCGCTCCCGGTGGGATGAACACCGCGATGATCTCGACCTGGGGGTTCCCCGACGGCGCGAAGCCCGAGGAGTTCGCGGGCATCACGTCACCGGTCGGATATTCAGAGCCGGAGGAGATCGCCGGCCTGATCGCGTTCGTCGCGTCCGACGAGGGCCGATACATGATCGGCAACATCGTGAGCATGGACGGCGGCATCACCTGCGGTTGAACGACCGCTCGCCATCCGACCCATCTCACTTCTCGCCTTTCTGTAGGCCACTGAGCACAGGAGCGACCCGATGTCCAAGGATCCGTTCACTCCGAACCAGGGGCTGTGGGACCTCGTCGTCGCGCGTGCTGAGCACACGCCCGACCTGATGCTCGCGATCGACGAGGACGGGCGAACGCTCTCGGCCGTCGAGTTCCGCGACGCGGCGGAGCGGGCCGCCGCGGGCCTCCAGGCGTTGGGGGTCGGGCCGGACGTCCCGGTGTCGTGGATGCTGCCGACGTGGCTCGAGTCGGCGGTGCTGGTCGCGGCGCTGGCTCGGCTCGGCGCAATCCAGAACCCGATGCTGCCGATCTTGGGTGTCCGGGAGATGCGCTTCATCAGCGAGCAGACGGGAGCCCGCTTGCTCGTGGTGCCCGGAGAGTGGAAGGGGCGGGCGTTCGGCGACGAGGCCCGCAGCGTCGCCGCCGCGCTGTCCGACCTCGAGGTGTTGATCGTCGATCGGGCGTTGCCCGAGGGCGACCCGGCGTCGTTGCCGGCACCTCCGGCCCCGGTGACGCCCGAAGATGCGCCGATCCGATGGATCTTCTACACGTCGGGCACGACCGCCGATCCCAAGGGTGCCCGCCACACCGATCTCACGGTGAAGGCGTCGGCGGTCGGGATGATCGAAGCGCTCGAGATCACCGACGAAGACCGAGCCGCGATGGTGTTCCCGTTCACGCACATCGGTGGCATCGGATGGCTGTACACGATGCTGATTACCGGCTGCTGCTGCGTGTTCGTCGAAGCGTTCGTCCCGCAGACCACGATCCCGGTGCTCCAGCGCGAGGACATCACGCTCGCGGGCGCGGGCACGCCGTTCCACATGGCCTACCTCGCCGCGCAGCGCACGCAACCCGACACACCTTTGTTCCCCGACGCGCGCGCGTACCCCGGCGGCGGTGCACCGACGCCGCCACCGCTGCACTACGTGGTGCGCGCCGAGCTGGGTGGTGTCGGTGTGGTCTCGGGCTACGGGCTGACCGAAGCGCCGATCCTCACGATGAACTCGGTGCGCGACACGGACGTGCAGCTCGCTGAGACCGAGGGGCCCCCCACGCCGGGTGTCGAGCTGCGCTTCGTGAAGCTC
>JANOWV010000539.1:0-2006 GCA_031418075.1 Actinomycetes bacterium | reverse complement strand
CGCGCGACGATCGCCTCGTCGAGCAGACGGGCGACCTCGTCCATCTCGGGGTCCCCCATCCCGTAGCGGGTCAGCTCCTGCACGCCGAGCCGGAGTCCCTTCGGATTCATGGCGTTCTTGCCGGACTCGCCGGGCAGGAGGTTCATGTTGCAGATGACGTCTTCGGACGAGAGCCGGGTCGCGACCTCTCGGCCACCGCCCCAGGCCGAGACGTCGAGCGCGACCTGGTGGCTCTCGGTGTAGCCGCGATCGGGGCAGGCGGGCGCGAGGCCTCGGCGCGCGAGCGCGTGGGCGAGCGCCTTGGCGTTCGCGATCACGGCCTCGGCGTAGGCCGGCCCGAACGCCTCCATCTCGAGGGTGGCGACGAGCAGCGCGGGCAGCGTGAAGAGATGGTGGTTGCTCGTGGCGCCGGGGAACACGCCGCGATCCAGCGTCCTGCGCAGGGCCTCGTCCTCGGAGCGCGAGAGGACGAGCCCGCGCTGCGGCCCGAAGAACGTCTTGTGCGTGGAACCGGTGAGTACGTCGGCGCCCTCGCCGAGCGGGTCCTGGAAGCGGTGCGCGGCCACGAGCCCGAGCACGTGCGCCCCGTCGTAGACGAGGCGCGCGCCGACGGCCGTCGCGGCTTCGCGCAGGTCGGCCACGGGCTCGGGGAAGAGGATCAGGCTTCGGCCGAGCACGACCAGCGCCGGCTTTTCGCGCGCGATCAGGTCCCGTGCCGCGGGCACGTCGATCGTGAACCCGTCGGCGAGCGTGGGCCACGGGAGGATCGCGTCGGTCCGCTTGCCGAGGCTCCCCATCCGGTCGTGCGAGATGTGGCCGCCGGTCGCGACCTTGTGCGCGATCACGGTCGCGCCCCGGGGGACGAGGCGCGAGAACACGGCCTCGTTCGAGACCGTCCCCGAGATCGCGCGCACGTCGGCGAAGGCGCAGCGGAACAGCCGACGGCAGGCCTCTTCGACGAGGCTCTCGATCTCGTCGACGATCTTCGTGCCCTCGTAGTAGCGCGCCCCCGGATGCCCCTCGGCATAGCGGTGGTGGAGGTCGGAGACGAGCACCGACGAGGCCGCGCCCGAGAGCACGTTCTCGGAAGCGATCAGGTTGAGCGTCGAGGCGCGCCAGGCGTCCTGACGATCGAGCAGGCCCCGAAGAGTCGGGAGGAGCGAAGGGACACGCCCCGCGGACGATTCGAGACCCATGGCGGGGTGGAGCCCGGTCCGGCCCGGCCTAGAAGCGCTTTGCGAGCGGCACCACCGAGCGGTCCGGCGCGCCGACGTACTCCGCACGCGGGCGGATCAGCCGGTTGTCGGAGTACTGCTCGAGCACGTGGGCGCACCAGCCCGTCATGCGCGAGAGCACGAAGATCGGCGTGAAGAGGTCGGTCGGGATGCCCAGCGCGGTGTAGGTCGTGGCGCTGTAGAAGTCGACGTTCGGGAGGATCTTCTTCTTCTCCGTCATCAACTTCTCGAGCCGCACGGACATGTGGAAGAACGCCTCGTTGGGCGTGCCCTTCGTCAACCGGCCCGACATCTCGTGCAGCCAGCGCGCGCGCGGATCCCCCGTCTTGTAGACGCGGTGGCCGAAGCCCATGATCTTGTCCTTGCGCGCGAGCGCACCCTCGAGCCACTTCTCGACGTCGGCGTCGGGGCCGATCTTCGTCAGCATCTCCATGACTTGTTCGTTGGCGCCGCCGTGGAGCGGGCCCTTCAGCGCCCCGATCGCCGAGACGACCGAGCTGTAGATGTCGGACAGCGTCGACGCCGTCTGGCGCGCGCAGAACGTGCTGGCGTTCAGCTCGTGCTCGGCGTGCAGCACCAACGCCACGTCGATCGACTTCTCCTGCGTCGTCGTCGGCTCCTTGCCGAAGAGGCACCAGAGGAAGTTCCAGGCGATCGACTTGCCGGCCTTGGCGGGGACGGGCTCCTGACCCTTGCGGATGCGGTCGAACGCCCCGATCAGCGGTCCCGTCTTCGCGAGCAGGCGCACGGCCTTGCGGTAGTTGGCTTCGG
>JANOWV010000538.1:0-1660 GCA_031418075.1 Actinomycetes bacterium | reverse complement strand
CGGATCGTGCCCTGGCACCCCGATCACTTCGGGAAGCAGTGGGAGCGGCTGCGCAAGAAGGTCGGCCTCGACCACGTCCGCCTGCACGACTGGCGGCACTTCCACGGCACCGAGCTCGCCTCCGCCGGCGTCCCGATGACGGTCGTGCGCGATCGCCTCCGCCACTCGAACATCCGCACGACATCGATGTACGCGCACAGCCGCCGCGCCCTCGACCGCCAAGCGGCGGACGCGATTGGCGACGCGCTCAAGCGCGCGTCGGACGGCCGGTTGTTCTGAGTCGCCGTTGCCCAGCTCGCGCTTGGGTCAGGCTCGTGGGCCGAGTGCGTCGAGCAACGCGGGCAGGTCTTGGGTGACCGTTGCCCATAGGACGTCGAGGTCGACGTCGAAGGAGTGATGCTCGAGCCGGTCCCGCATGCGACCAGCGTCACCCCACGAGACCTCGGGGTAGCGGGCTCGCCCCTTGTCGCTCAGTTGCTTCGCAGCCTCACCGACGACTCATGGCTTCGTGAATGCCAAGCGGAGCATCTCGGCGGTGTCGAGATCACCGCGTGCGCGCCCGCTGATGAAGTTCGCGGCGCTCTCTGCCGCGTCGCGGATGTGCAGGAGGCGAACGTCGTCAGGCGGCAGCGTCAAAGACCGGCCTCGCGGTCGCCCGGACGTCGTCGCGGAAGTAGCGACTCAGATCCCCGTAGGTGCGAAGGTCGACCGTTCGACGACCACCGAGGAGCTCTTCGAGGTCGTGCTCCAGGCGGATGATGGTCATCATCCCCGGAGTGCGGCCCGGCTCGAACTCGACCAGGAGATCGACGTCGCTCTCGGGACCGAAGTCATCTCGCAGCGCTGACCCGAACACGGCGAGCCGCCGGATCCCGTTGTTCGCGCAGAAGCCGGCGAGGGCCTTCTCGTCAGCATCGATCCCGGGTGCGATCCGCATCCGCCCATTGTCCCACGCAGCACCCCTGAGCGCGCGCAAGATCGCCCCCTGAGGAATCTCCCGCCAACTCCCACAGCACCCGCCCAGAGGAAGTCCCTGATTGCTAGACGCAGTTGCACCTTGGTGCGCGGGGTCCCGGTCGAGGTCACCGAGGACTGGTACGCCCAGGACAGTAAGGGCAACATCTGGTACCTCGGCGAGCACGTCACCAACTACAAGGACGGCGTGGCCATCGGCAATGCAGGATCGTTCGAAGTCGGCGTCGACGGCGCCCAGGCCGGAATCGCGGTACCCGCGGACCCGAAGGTGGGGATGCGGTATCGCCAGGAGTACTTCGCGGGCGAGGCCGAGGACAACGGGGCTGTGATCACCGTGGGCGCGGAGAAGGTGGAGGTGCCCTTCGGCTTCTTCGACAAGCGCATCCTCATGACACGCGACACCTCGACGATCGAACCGACGGTGCAGGAGCTCAAGTTCTATGCGCCGGGTGTCGGCCCGCTCCTCAGCATCCACCTCGACGGGCCCGGTGGGCGCGCTGCGCTGGTGAGCTTCACGCCGGGTAGGTAGCGCTGGGCGCGCGGCGAAGCGCCAATAGCATCACCCCGATGGACTCGTCCCGTACGGCTCGGATCGCGCTTGCCGAGTTCCTCGGGACGATGTTCCTCGTCGCGGTCGTCGTCGGCTCGGGCATCGCAGCGCAGCGGCTAAGTCCCGACGACGTCG
>JANOWV010000537.1:0-2200 GCA_031418075.1 Actinomycetes bacterium | reverse complement strand
GGAGCTCGGACACGGTTGGGCGCCGTTCGGCATGTCGAACGCCGACGTCGCCGCCGCGCTCGACGAAGCACGGAGCTCGGACGCGTGGAACGCCCGGACCGATCCCCTCGACGTCGGACTGCAACCGAATCCCCTCGACCCGTCCGAAGATCCCGACGGTGCCCATGCCGCGGTCGAGGCCGCTCGCGTCGCGGGAGCGACGACGCTCAACCTGCGCTTCGTCCATCACTCGATCGACCACTACCTCGAGCAACTCGAGGCGATGCGCGCGGTGCTCAGCGACTAGTCCGTCACCGTGGCGCGATCGATCAGCCGTCGAGCTCCCAACGCACGGTCATGTGCACGACCAGGGGCGCGTCGGGCGTGACGACATGGGGATCGAGGTTGAAGGCATCCGGCGGCCCGGTCTGCGGTTCGACGCACACCGCGTGCGCAGGCTCCGTGAACACCACCGCACATTCACAGTCGGTCTCGATCGTGACCGTGGCCGCACCGGACCAGCGCAGCACGGCGACTGGCTCACCGAGATCGGTGAAGCAGTCGTCCCACGGCGGAGAGACGATGTCGAGGATCTCGCCGCTCGGGATCCCCTCAGCGTCGCGTCGGTACATCCGATCGGCGTGCAGCTCCACCTCGAGCTCCTCGCCTCGGCCAAGATCCCGGCTCCACCACGGATGCCATCCACACGTCACTGGCATCGCCTGCTCAGCGGCGTGAACCTCCAGCTCGAGCGCGAGCGCGTCCGCGGTGAGTGCGATCCGCTGCACGGCGGTGCCGGCGAAGGGCCACGCGGATCCGAGCCCGACGGACAGCGCGACGTGGTCGCCATCGGCTTCTTCGACCACCCACGACGCATCGCGGACAGTCCCGTGGATCGCGTGCGGTGCCGCGTTGATGGGCAGCTGGTACGACTCGCCGTCGAACTCAAATGCGCCGTCGCGGACCCGCCCGGCCCACGGAGCCATCGGGAAGATGCCGTGAGCGTGCGCGTCGACCTCCGGCGGGACGACGAGCGGGAGTCCAGCGACGTCGAGGCGCACGATTCGCCCACCGGATTCGGGGTCGACGACTACCTGCGCCGGTCCGGCGTCGAGCACGATGAGCGGCACCGCGTCAGCCGAGTCGTTCGATGACCGTGGCGTTCGCCTGGCCGCCGCCTTCACACATCGTCTGGAACCCGTAGCGACCATTGCTGGCCTCGAGGTGATTGAGCAGCGTCGTCATGATCCGGACGCCACTCGCGCCGAGAGGATGGCCAATCGCGATCGCACCACCGCGTGCGTTGTAGCGCTCGGGGTCGGGCTGGAACTCCTTGGCCCACATGAGTGCGATGGCCGCGAACGCCTCGTTGCACTCCATCGCGTCGAAGTCGTCGATCTTCATCCCCGACCGGTCGAGGAGCTTGCGGGTGACGGGGTTGGGGGCGCTGAGCACGAGCACCGGGTCGTCGGCGAGCACCGCGAACTGCACGATGCGGGCCCGGATCGGCAAGCCGAGACGCTCGGCCGTCGCGCGATCGGCGATGAGCATCGCCGAGGCACCGTCGCTCATCTGTGAGGCATTGCCGGCAGTGATGTCGGGCGCCGGCTGGTCCTCGGACTCCCATGCCGGCGGGAGCGCCGCGAGCCCCTCGATCGTGGAGGAGCGTCGGATCCCCTCGTCGGCGTCGAGTACCGCGCCGGTCTCCACCCCCTCCTCGTCCTTGATCGGTACCGGGAGGATCTCCTTGGCGAAGTGCCCGTTGTCGGTGTTCTCGGCTGCCCGCCGATGGCTCTCGAGCGCGAACTCGTCCATCTCCTCACGCGTGACACCGAAGCGATCTGCCAGCACCTGGGACACCCAGAACTGGGTCCCGAGCACCCCGTCGCAGGCCTCGAGGAACGACGGCGAGAAGGGGCCGATCCCACCGCGCGCGTTGCTCGACATCGGCGCCCGCGTCATCGACTCGACCCCGCACGCGATGGCGAGGTCGTAGGCGCCGGCCATGACTCCCTGCGCCACGAAGTGGACGGCCTGCTGCGACGAGCCGCACTGACGGTCGACCGAGGTCGCCGGGACGTGCCCGGGGAGCCCCGCGGCGACCCACGCGTTCCGGGTGACGTTGCAGCCCTGCTCACCCGCCTGGCTGACGCACCCACCGACGACGTCGTCGACGAGGTCGGGGTCGACATCGTTGCGCTCGATCAGGTTCGTGAGCGCA
>JANOWV010000536.1:0-3059 GCA_031418075.1 Actinomycetes bacterium | reverse complement strand
AGACGCACTCCCTCGTACAGCCCTGGACCTTCGGCCTGGTCTGCCAACAAGGCGCCATCGACACCCCTCCCGTGCAAGGTGGAGCCGCTCCGCCGGGCTGACCGAGCGCGAACATGGAGCGATGGCCTACGACGAAGGACTCGCCGAGCGGGTGCGCACCGCGCACGAGGACGAACCGGGAGTGACCGAGCGCAAGATGTTCGGCGGCTTGTGCCTCATGCTCGGCGGCAACATGTGCTGTGGGATCGTCGGCGAGGAGCTCATGGTGCGGGTCGGGCCCGACGCCTGGGAGTCGGCACTCGCCCTCCCCCACGCTCGCGAGATGGACTTCACCGGCAAGTCGATGAAGGGGATGGTCTACGTCGGCGTGGACGGGATCGGTTCCGACCGCGACCTCGATTCCTGGGTCGCCCGCGGCGTCGCCTTCGCGGGTTCGCTTCCGCCGAAGTAGTCCCGGACGCTCAGCGAACGATGGCGGCCACGGCGGCCACCGTTGCGCTGATGGTCGTGACCGACGCGAAGAGCGACGCGACCGTCCACCGGATCGTGCGGTTCGCCTCGGCATGGACCCGAGCGTCGAACCTGAGCGTCAGGCGCTCCTCGAGCTCGCCGAGGTCGCGCTTGGTGGCAATCTCGTGCCAGCCATAGGGCGGTATGCACTCGATGAGTGCGGCTGCGGCTCGGTTTCCGAGGGCTTCCGACAACGCCTGCGTCGCTTCCACTCGAGAGTGTTCGTCCGTCATGGTCGTCTCCTGCGTTCCCGGTTGCAACTCTGATCGGAGGCACCGTGCCGGCAGTTGTGACACGCTGCGGATTCGCACGACTGGAATCGGGAACGTCGGGAACGGGGATCAGGCATGAAGATCGAGCAGGGCGACGTCGCCGTCGTCACGGGTGCCGCGAGTGGGATCGGGTTCGCACTCGCGGAGCACTTCGCCAAGGCGGGCTGCAACATCGTCGCCGCCGACGTCGCGCCGGACGAGCTCGACAGCGCGGTGTCGCGACTCGGCAAGCACGGCACCGAAGTCATCGGCGTGCGCACCGACGTGAGCAAAGAGGCGGAGGTCCAGGCGCTCGCGGCCGAGACGCTCGATCGCTTCGGCGCGGTCCACATCGTGTGCAACAACGCCGGCGTCACCGCGCGCACCGATCCCTGGATCGGGCCGATCGCCGCCTGGGAGTGGGTCTTCGGCGTGAACCTTTGGGGTGTCGTACACGGCGTCCGCACGTTCTTGCCCCACCTCGTGCTCGGCGGGCGCGGACACATCGTGAACACCGCGTCTCTCGCCGGGATCATTCCAGGGTTCGACCCGATCTACGACGCGACGAAGCACGCCGTCGTGGCGTTGTCCGAAGACCTGTTCCAGAACCTCCGTACCAGCGGCATGCCCGTCGGGGTGAGTGTCTTGTGCCCCGGCTGGGTCCGCACCAACATCGTCGACGCCGATCGCAACTGGCCAAGCGATCTCGGTCCAGTCCCGGAGCCGCGCCCTGGCGGAGAGGTGGTCCTCACGCACCTCCGGCGCGCCATCGACGAGGGCATGACCCCGGCCGCGGTCGCGGATCTCGTCGCCACCTGCGTCGAGGAGGACCGGTTCTGGGTGTTCCCACACGCGGCATGGATGCAGATCGCGATCGACCGCTGGGCCGGGATCGCCGAGGGCATCAACCCCGAACCACTCGAACAGCTCCCGGGCATGCCACCGACGACGCAGCTCGTCGCCGAGACGATCGCGGCAATGGAAGCCGCGTCCGAGAGCTGAGACGACTCAGCGCTTGAGGTCGGCGAGCTTCACCACTTCGGTCTCCGGCGTCGGCACCTCTTCCTCGGGCAGGAACCACCGCCAGTAGACGATGCCGAACGGTCGCCCCTCGGTGTCGATCCAGTTCCCGACCCCCGGGTCCTCGGACGCCAGGATCATCCGCCATGAGCCATCCGGCTCGAGCGTCGTGTTCGATCGGTTCCGGGTCACGGGCCGATTGACGTAGTCGTAGGTCTGGAGGAAGCGGTTCCAGAGCGACACGTTCGCGAACCGGCACTTCGGCCACCGCGACGTGATCACGAGCGCCTCGTCGGGCGCGAGCACGTACGGCGCCATCGCGTACGCAGCGTCGACGGCCGCGAAGGCGAGGTCCCCCGGCACTTCGGGCTTGGTGAACACGTTGGGGGTCGTCGACACCCAGTCGGGACGGATGTCGCCGGGCTTGGGGGCGTCGACCGTCTTGCCCCGCACGTAGTTCACGACCCGTCGGATCCCGGCGGCGATGCTGGCGTCGTCCCACGTGGGCGGCGGTCCCGGAGGATCGTCGACGATCTCGATCGACAACGGGATCACGAGATCGGGATCGCAGGCGGCCGGCTCGGGCGTCTCGAAGTAGTGGCGGGTCGTGAGCCGGGCAGCGGCCGCATCGAGCGCAAGCCAGTTGCGCTCCTGGGCTGCTCCTCCAAGCGTGATCTCGTAGGAGCCGTCGCTCGCGATGTCGAACTGTGTGTCGTTGATGACGCCCGCGGTGTTGGTGGAGTACTTCCCGTCCTTCGCCCCCGCCTCCACCGTGATCGACGTGTAGATCGCACCGGCGATGTTGCCTCGGATGCGGTAGGTGCGCGTCGGGTCGATCGGCGCCTCGAAGTACACCGCATCAGCGTTGTCACCCGTCATCTTCCGGGTGGGGGTGACGATGCGGCGGAAGTCGGGGTGCAGCGGATCCGACTCGAACTGGCAGGCCAACGCGCCCTCGAGGATGTGCAACAGCGCCCGGTGGCCGTCGCTGATGCTTCCGGCGTCGGACATGCCCCACGCATCGGAGAGCCATTGCTCGTCGGCGGCCTGCAACGTGCCGAGCAACTCGCGAAAGGCGGTGCGTGTCTCGGTCTGGATCTCGGGCACGGAAGGGCTCCCTCGGGTCGTGAGGGCTTGATCTTGGCACCTCGTCGCCCGAGCACGCGCCAGCGCGAGTGCGTACCATGCGCGGAGATCGCACACGGCGAAGGGGAGTCTGTGGACGAACGCCCGACCTATGTCGATGCCGACGGACACCTCGTCGAGCACCCCACCGGG
>JANOWV010000535.1:0-8063 GCA_031418075.1 Actinomycetes bacterium | reverse complement strand
GACCCAGACCTACAAGAACGGTGGGAAGCCGGTCGCGCGCCTGAAGAAGGCCGGTCCGTCGAAGAAGCACGGGACCACGGTGACGTTCTGGCCGGACCCGACGATCTTCGAGGAGATCGACTTCCGAGCGCAGACACTCATCGAACGTCTGCGCGAGATGGCGTTCCTCAACAAGGGGCTGGAGATCCGCTTCCGCGACGAGCGACCGACGCCGGTGCTCGAGCAGACGTTCAAGTTCGCCGGCGGCATCGTCGACTTCGTGAAGCATCTGAACGCCGCGAAGGAGCCGATCTTCAAGCGCGTGGTCTCGTACACCGACACCGGTCCCGACTACGACATCGACATCGCGATGCAGTGGAACGCCGGGTACTACGAGGGCATCCACTCATTTGCGAACAACATCGCCACCACCGAGGGCGGTATGCACGAGGAGGGCTTCAAGAAGGCGCTCACCAATGTGCTCAACAAGTACGCGAAGGCCAAGGGACTGCTCAAGGACAAAGACCCGAACCTGCTCGGCGAAGACATCCGCGAGGGGCTCACCGCAATCGTGTCGGTGAAGCTGCGCAACCCACAGTTCGAAGGGCAGACGAAGGCCAAGCTCGGGAACACCGAGATGCGCTCACTCGTCGAAAAGGCCACTAACGACAAGCTCGCCGAGTGGTTGGAAGAGCACCCCTCGGAAGGCAAGGCGATCCTCCAGAAGTCGACGCAGGCCGCGCGCGCACGACTCGCGGCGCGCCAGGCCAGGGATCTCACCCGGCGCAAGTCGTTGCTCGAGAGCGCGGCGATGCCGGGCAAGCTCGCCGACTGCGCTTCGAAGGATCCTGCGGAGTCCGAGCTGTTCATCGTCGAGGGCGACAGCGCTGGAGGCTCGGCGAAGCAAGCGCGCGATCCGCGCATCCAGGCGATCCTCCCGATCCGGGGCAAGATCCTCAACGTCGAGCGCGCGCGCATGGACAAGATGCTCAAGAACGAGGAGATCCAGAACCTCGTGCAGGCCATCGGCGGCGGGGTGGCGGAAGAGTTCGACGGTGAGAAGGTCCGCTACCACAAGATCATCATCATGTGTGACGCCGACGTCGACGGCAGTCACATCCGCACGTTGCTGCTCACGTTCTTCTACCGCCAGCTCCACGACCTCGTGCTGCACGGATGCATCTACCTCGCCCAGCCGCCGCTGTTCCGCGCCGACCTCGGCAAGGAGCGGTACTACCTGAAGGACGAGAGCGCGCTCCGCGAGTTCGAGCGCTCCCACGAAGGACGCAAGTTCGACGTGAGTCGGTTCAAGGGCTTGGGCGAGATGGACTGGCAGGAGCTCGCCGAGACGACGATGAACCCCGCGACCCGCAGTCTCTTGCAAGTCAACTTCGCCGACGCCGCGATGGCCGACGAGGTGTTCTCGACCCTCATGGGGGAGAACGTCGAGACCCGGAAGCGGTTCATCCAGGAGAACGCCAAGGACGTCAGGTTCATCGATGCCTGAGGACATCTCGCAACAGACCCTCGAAGGAGGGAACGTCGAATCGATCGAGCTCCGAGAGGAGATGGAGCGGTCGTTCCTCGACTACGCGATGTCGGTCATCACGGCGCGTGCGCTGCCGGACGCGCGTGATGGCCTGAAGCCGGTGCATCGCCGGATCCTCTACGCCATGTACGACTCCGGAACCCGTCCTGACCGCAAGCACCGGAAGTCGGCGCAGACGGTCGGCGATGTGATGGCGCGCTATCACCCGCACGGCGACAGCGCGATCTACGACTCGATGGCGCGCATGGCCCAGAACTTCTCGCTGCGGTACCCGCTCGTCGACGGCCACGGGAACTTCGGTTCTCCGGACCCGAACGACCGTCCGGCCGCGGCGCGCTACACCGAAGCGAAGCTCGCTCCGATCGCGATGGAGCTCCTCGGAGAGATCGACGAGGACACCGTCGACTTCGTTTCGACGTACGACGGGGAGAACCAGGAGCCGACGGTGCTCCCGGCGCGCTATCCGAACCTGCTCGTGAACGGCGGTGGGGGCATCGCCGTCGGGATGGCGACGAACATCCCCCCGCACAACCTCGGCGAGATCATCGACGCCGCGGTCTTCATGATCGACAACCCCGACGCGAAGCCCGCGCAGCTCATGAAGTTCGTGAAGGGACCCGACTTCCCGACCGGAGCCTTGATCCTCGGCAAGGACGGGATCAAGGACATGTACACGAAGGGTCGCGGCTCGATCAAGATGCGCGCAGTCGCCGAGATCGACGAAGGGCGCCGCGGCGAGCAGCGCATCGTCGTCACCGAGGTCCCATACCAGACGTCGGTCGAAGTCATCGGGCAGAAGATCGCCGAGCTCGTGAACGATCGAAAGATCGAAGGGATCCGCGACGTCCGGAACGAGTCCTCCGGCGTGACGAACCGTCTGGTCGTCGAGCTTCGTCGCGACGCGAACGCCAACGTCGTGCTCAACCAGCTCTACAAGCACACACCGATGCAGACGTCGTTCGCCGCGCACATCCTGGCGCTCGTCGACGGGGTGCCGCGGCTGCTCTCGCTCGACCGAGCAGTCCTCGTCTACGTCAACCACCAGTTCGAGGTCGTCACGCGGCGAACGGAGTTCCGCCTCCGGAAGGCGCGCGACCGCGCGCACATCGTCGAAGGCCTGGTGAAAGCGCTGGGGATGATCGACGCGATCATCGAGCTGATCCGAGGCGCGAAGGACGTCGACACCGCGCGTGGCGGCCTGATGAAGAAGCCGTTCTCGTTCTCGGAGATCCAGGCGGGATTCATCCTCGACATGCAGCTCCGACGGCTGACGCAGCTGGAGGGCCAGAAGCTCAAGGACGAGCTCGACGAGCTCATGGCGACCATCAAAGAGCTCGAATCGATCCTGAAGAGCAAGGCGAAGCTCCGGAAGGTCATCAAGGACGAGCTGCTCGCGGTCAAAGAGAAGTACGACGACAAGCGGAGGACGCGCCTCACCGTCGACACCGGCGAGATCGACATCCTCGACATGATCCAGGACGAAGAAGTCGTTGTCGTGCTGACGAACAAGGGCTACATCAAGACGGTCGCGGCCGACGCGTTCCGCAAGCAGAGCCGCGGCGGACGGGGTGTCAAGGGCAGCAAGGCACGCGACGACGACTACGTCGACAAGCTGCTCACGACCACCGCACACTCGTACCTCCTGTTGTTCTCGAACCGCGGCAAGGTGTATCGGCTCCGGGCTCACGAGATCCCGATGAAGGATCGAACGGCACGCGGCACAGCGCTGGTGAACCTCATCTCGCTGACCAACGACGAGCGGATCCAGGCGATCATCGACACTCGTACGTACGAGGACGGGGCTTACCTGTTCTTCGCGACGAAGAACGGCACGGTGAAGAAGACGAAGATGGGCGAGTACGACTCATCGGTCCGCAACGGGCTCATCGCGATCAACCTGGTGAAGAACGACGAGCTGGTGCGCGTGGTCCAGACGACCGGCAAGATCGATGTTGTGATGACCACCAAGAACGGCCAGACGATCCGCTTCTCGGAAGCCGGTGTGCGACCCACGGGGCGGGCCTCGGCCGGCGTCCGTGGGATG
This sequence comes from Actinomycetes bacterium, assembly GCA_031418075.1. Classification (GTDB taxonomy): domain Bacteria; phylum Actinomycetota; class Acidimicrobiia; order IMCC26256; family PALSA-555; genus DASUAO01. Next base: position 4,491 of record JANOWV010000535.1, on the reverse strand, counting down.
CGCCTCAAGCCCGGAGACAGCGTGGTGTCCTGTGATGCATACCGCCGGGGGGCGGTGATGCTGTTCGTGAGCTCGAGCGGGCACGGCAAGCGCACGAAGCTCGACCTGTTCCACCGTCAAGGTCGCGGCGGGATGGGGGTGCGCGGGATGAAGATCACCGCGAAGCGGGGCGCAGTGGTCGGTGCCTTCTGCGTCACCGACGACGACGAGCTGCTCGTCTTCAGCTCCGCAGGCAACATCATCCGGATGGAAGCGAACGAGATCTCGACCCAGGGGCGCGACGCCACCGGGGTGCGGGTGGCTCGGTTGGGTGATGGTGAAGCGATCGTCGCAGTCGCGCCCGTGCTCGAGGCGGAGCACGCCGAACCACTGCCCTGAGGCCAGGAAACCCTTTGCACGAAGGACCCGAGCGGCGTCTGGCCGCGGTGCCCTGATCGGGGTCGAGCGCGCGTAGCATTCACGGATGCCGAGCGACGACGCGCCGCGACGAGTCGCGTACACCGCCGCACCCGAGGACACCCAGGCCTCCGACGCGGCCCGCCCGGACGACGTTGGCCCTCGTGGAGCCGCGTCGCAACGAGGCCAGCGCGACTCGCCGCAACGAGACCAGCGCGACTCGCCGCAACGTGACCAGGGGGGTTCCGACGCTCGACGGGTGCGGCCGCCCCGCGCCGCTCGCCGACGGGTGGTGAGCAGCGCGAGCGACGTCGTCGAGGAGACCGAGGCCCCAGTGGTGGAGGCGTACTCGGACGAGACCGAGATCGCCGACGCTCCGAGCACGCGACGCCGGGCGCAGGCCAAGGCACCACGGACCGCGCCGGCGACCCGGGCTGGAGTACGACGGACCCGGCAGACGCTCGTCCGTGTCGACCTCTGGTCGGTGACGAAGCTCGCGCTCTGCTTCTACATCTCGGCCATGTTCGTGACGCTCGTGGCCCTCGTGTCGCTCTGGATCATCGCTGACGCTGCCGGCGTGATCGGCAGTGTCGAGAAGTTCCTCGGCGACCTGCTCTCGGCAAAGGACTTCACGTTCCTGTCGGCCGGTGTGCTGCGCGGCGCGATTCTCGTCTCGCTGGTGATCGTCGCCCTCCAGGTCGTGATCACGGTGATCGCGGCGTCGTTCTACAACATCTTCGCCGAGCTCTTCGGTGGGCTCGAGATCGTGATCAAAGAAGAAGACGCCGGGCGCTGATCTCGTTCCAGTGGTCGTCTCCACTGGTACGCTCGCTCGCCCTCCCGGGGCTATAGCTCAGTCGGTTAGAGCGCATCCCTGATAAGGATGAGGTCGGTGGTTCGATTCCACCTAGCCCCACGTACACTCCCCGCGTGAGCAACGTTCGCCGCGGACTGATCCTCGGCCTGCTCGCCGTGGTCGTCGGGGTCGTCGTGCGCGTGCGCGGGAAGGGCGAGGTCGAGCCTGCCACCGGCACCTGGCGCGAGCTCCAGGGTCCCGACTTCCGTTGAGCACGGTCGCGCTCGTCGGTGCCGGAGCGGTCGGCGTGCGCGCCGCGCGCCAGCTCGTCGACACCCCCGGGCTTGGTCACCTGAAGATCGCCGCTCGAGACGCGCCGGCCGCGCGACGCCTCGCGCGGGCCGTTGGAGCGGAGCCGGTTCCGCTGGCGCACGTGCTCGACGGCGAGGTCCACGCCGTCGCGGTCGCGGTACCCGGGCCGGCCGGGGTCGCGATCATCCGGCGTGCGGTGGAAGCCGGAATTCCTTCGGCCTCGTGTGCCGACGATGACGCGTCGATCCGGGGGCTTTTGGAGCTCGGACCGGCGGCGTTCGATCGCCAGGTCATGGTCGTGGCGGGTTGCGGGCTCGCACCGGGACTCACAGATGTGCTCGCTCGACACGCCGCGGACGGCCTTGACGCGCCGGACGAAGTCCACGTCGCCCGGGTCGGGGTGGCGGGCCCGAGCTGTCGGACGACGTTGCGGGCTGCGGTGCGGGCGCCGTCGCGTGAGTGGCGCGATGGCACGTGGCACGTTCCCGAGCGTCGCGGCCCCCAGCTGGTGTGGTTCCCTGAGCCGGTCGCGGCGCGGGAATGCACCCCGGTGGACCTCGGTGTCGAGGTCGTTCGCGGTGCGCTCCCCGAGGTCCGCGACATCACCATGCGCGCCGAGTCCCCGGGGCGGAACGATGGTCGAGCGCGGCTGGGGATCGGTCGCGGCCCAGCCGTCGACGAATTCGGCGGGGCCAGGGTCGAGGTGTGGGGATGGCACGGTGGGGTCCGGACGTCGATCGTCTACGGGGTCATCGAACGTCCGGCTATCGCCGCCGGGACCACCCTGGCCGTGAGCGCCGCGCGACTGAGCGGGCTCATCGCGTCGATCGGACTGCGTGTCGACCTCGGTGGCGTTCGATCCGCGGGTGCGACGTTCGAGGCGCCGACGTTTCTCGCCGAGCTCGCCCGTCGGGGGGTCAAGGTCGCGGCGTTCGAGGGTGCGCAGCGCTGAGCTCGTCGGCGGAACCGGCTGACGTCCGTCAACCGCGCTGCCGTGGCCGGTAACGTCGGATAGTGACGACACAGGATGACGCTCTGAGCGCGTCCTCGACCACTCCCACCGAGCGCGACTTCGTTGCCGTGGTCGACAGCATGTTCGACGCGCTGCTCATCCTGCGGGCCATCCGCGACGTCGACGGCACGGTCGTCGACTTCCACTACGACTACGTCAACGCAGCCGTCGCGGAGCATCTCGGTTGGGAGCCCGAAGAGCTGATCGGCTCGACCTTGATGACGGTGGTGCCCCACGTGGGCGAGTTCGATGTCTTTGCCTCGCTGGTCGAAGTGGTCGAGACCGGCGCGGCGATGGATCTCGAGGTCGACTGGTTCGCGGGACCGCGCACCAACGGCGCATTCGAGATCCGTGCGCGCCGCCTCGACGACCGTCTGGCGCTGTCGGTCCGCAACGTCACCGAGCGGCACGAGCTCGAGGCCACTGTGGCCGAGAGCGAAGCACACCTGCGCCAGGTCATCGACTCACTTCCCGTGGGGGTGATCATCGTCGATGGCCAGGGCACCGCGGTCTTCGTCAACGAAACGGGGCGTCGGATCGCGGGTACGGATATCACGGGGCCGATGGGCATCGACCAGCTCCCGAAGCGCTTCGGGCTCAAGAAGGAGTTCACCGGCGAGCCGTACCCCGCCGAGGAGCTCGGACTCACCCGCGCGTTGCGCACGGGACAGCCCGTGAGCCTCGACGACATCGTCGTGGACCGCGATGGGGAGCTCATCGCACTCGAGACCCACGCCACGCCGCTGTTGGCGGCCGACGGCTCGGTCTCGGGCGCCGTGAACGTCTTCGAAGACGTCTCGCAGCGGCGGGCGCAGGAAGCCCTGCTCGCGCGGGCCCTGGCCGAGATCACCGCCGTCAACGAGCAGCTCGGCGAGTTCGCGTCGATGGCCGCGCACGACCTCGCGTCCCCGCTGCGGGCGATCCGAGGCTTCGCCGAGCTCCTCCGCGATCGTTACGGTGCCGAGCTCGGTCGCGACGCACGAGAGTGGATCGAGTTCATCCGCTCCGACGCGGAACGGATGCAGACCCTGATCGATGATCTTCTGGCGTACGCCCGCTCCGGTGGGGTGCCCGCGCCGACATCGATCGTGGATACGGCCACGGTCGCGGCGGAAGTCGCCGGCATCCTGGGCCCCGCGTACGCGGCCAAGGGGGCCGAGCTGTCCGTCGGCGTGCTCCCCCGCGTCGTGGGGGATCGTGCAGCGCTGTTCGTCGTGTTGAGGAACCTCCTCGGCAACGCCTTGAAGTTCTTGCGTGCCGATGTGCCGGGACGGGTGGCGGTCGGTGCGACCCGCCGAGGGGACGAGTGGGTGCTGTCGGTGTCGGACAACGGCACAGGTGTCCCGGACGGTGAGCGGGCCGCGATCTTCCTGCCCTTCCAGCGGGGCGAAGCATCAGCCGGTCGAGGAGGGAACGGCCTGGGGCTGAGCATCTGTCGCCGGGTCGTCGAGTACCACGGCGGACGGATCTGGTTCGAGCCGACGTCCGGCGGCGGAGCCACCTTCTTGTTCACGCTCGACGCCGCGCCCGACGACTGAGGCCGAACAGCGCCGGGTCCGCCACGCGCGTCAGCCGGGATGTCCGGCGGCGTCGTTGCCGCCGAGCATCCCGGCCTCTGCGTGTTCCGTGTTACCGGTTCAGTTCGTGGCTACTTGTTGGTGGCCGCTCGCTGCGTACCGGTGAACGAGTACTGGATCGTCGACGAGAGTCCCTGGAACGTGTTGCCGGCTGCACTGGGCAGGGTCAGCGTCACGCGCAGGAAGTTGTCGGAACCAGCGGTGAGTGTGAGGTTGTTCAGCGTGCGGCTCGCACCGATCACCGGTACCGACGCGACCACGGAGCTGGTCGTGCCGCTGCAGGTGTAGGTGAACGCCGGCGAGGTGCCAGCCTCCGTCCACGCGACCGAGCACTTGTCGATGACCATCTGCAGGCCATTCGTCGCGTCGGTGTCGAGGAGCGAAGAGGTCGTCGCAGT
>JANOWV010000534.1:0-4659 GCA_031418075.1 Actinomycetes bacterium | reverse complement strand
CTGAGGTCAGCCGCCGCATGGGCGATGTCGTGCATGAGGTGGAGGAGCTGGCAGGCGACGGGGTGAGCGAGGTCACGCTGCTCGGCCAGAACGTGAACTCCTACGGCCGTGATCTCGGAGCGGGGCAGTACCGCCCGCGTTTCGCCGATCTGCTGCACGCGATCGACGCCGTCGACGGGATCCGTCGCATCCGGTTCACCTCGCCGCACCCCAAGGACCTTCGCCCCGAGACCATCGCGGCGATGGCGGAGTGCGAAGCCGTGTGCGAGCACCTCCATCTCCCGCTCCAGTCGGGCAGCGACCGCACGTTGGCGCGCATGCACCGGGGCTACACGGCCGAGCGCTACCTCGCGCGGCTCGATGCGGCCCGGGCGGGGATCCCCGACCTCGCGGTCACGACCGACCTGATCATCGGGTTCCCCGGCGAGACCGAGGAGGACTTCGCGCAGACCCTCGAGGTCGTCGACACTGCTGCGTACGACGCCGCGTACACGTTCGTGTTCTCGCCCCGGCCCGGCACCCCGGCGGCGGAGATGACCGATCTCGCCGTCCCCGATGCGGTCGTGCGCGAGCGCATGGAACGGCTCACCGAGGTCGTCGAGGGCCACGCCCTTCGGCGCCACGAGGCCCGTGTGGGCAAGGTCGAGACCGCGCTGGTGGAGGGTCCGTCGAAGACCGACGCAACCCGTACCTCGGCTCGGACGGGCCAGGGCAAGATCGTGCACTTCGATCCGGCCGACTCGGTGGTCCCACCGGGCTCGTACGTCCGGCTCGAGATCACCCGCGCCGCACCGCACTGGCTCGAAGGCGAGCTCCGCGGCGTCGACTCCACCCCGAAGTCGCGACCGGTGCGTATCCCCGTCGCGTCCGTGTGACGACGACGCATCTCGCCCTCGTCGGGCCCACCGCATCGGGGAAGTCCGCGCTCGCCCATTCCGTGGCCCAGGAGCTCGGCGACGTCGAGATCGTCTCGGTCGACTCGATGCAGGGCTACCGCGGAATGGACATCGGCACCGCGAAGCCGTCGGTCGACGAGCAGGCGACCGTCGTGCATCACCTCCTCGACATCGCTGATCCCGCCGACGACCTCAACGTGGCCCGCTACCAGTCCCTGGCCCGCGCCGTGGTCGCCGACATCGCGCGTCGAGGCAAGCGTGCGCTCCTCGTCGGCGGCACCGGCCTGTACTTCCAGGCGGTGGTCGACGACCTTCGCTTCCCGGGCGAGGACCTCGAGCTCCGGGCCGCGATCGAACGACGCACTGCCGAGCCCGGCGGCATCGCCGCGGCGTATGCCGAGCTCGAACGCCTGGATCCGGTCGCCGCGTCACGGATCGACCCGCACAACGCGAGGCGGATCGTCCGGGCCTTGGAAGTGATCGAGCTGACGGGGGAGCCGTTCTCCTCGTTCGGACCCGGCGTGCAGACCTATGGGCCGACCGCGTTCCCGGTCAGCATCGCCGGGACGTGGCTTCCACGCGCGGTGCTCGCAACCCGAATCGGCGAGCGGGTCGCGGCCATGCGCCGGCGGGGCCTGCGGGCCGAGGTGGAACGCCTGCGGGGCCTCCCGGCATGGTCCCGGACGGCCCGGCAGGCCATCGGCTACAAGGAGATCCTCGGCGTGCTCGACGACGCAGGCACCGAGGACGTGGATCGACGGGCCGAGGATGCGGCGTTCGAGACGATCGCTCGACGAACCCGGTCGTTCGCCCGCCGCCAGCGCATGTGGTTCCGGCGCGACCCCCGCATCGCCTGGGTGGGAACGGCGGAGAATCCCTGCGGATCCGAGCGCGCCGTGCTGGCATTGTGGAGACGATGACGTTGCGCCTCAGCAAGCTGCACGGGACCGGGAACGACTTCCTGGTCACCGTCACCGGTGACGGCCCCACCGTGACCGCCGCGGTGGCGCGCGCGCTCTGTGACCGCCATACGGGGATCGGCGCCGACGGATTGATCTCGCTCGGCGCGGGGGCCGACGGCGCCGACTGCACCATGGAGCTGCGCAACGCTGACGGCGGGGTGGCCGAGATGAGTGGCAACGGGGTGCGCTGCCTGGCGTGGGTCGCCGTGCGCGAGGGGCTCGCCCGAGATGGCCGCCTGGTCGTCGACACCGGCGGCGGCCGTCGAGTCGTCGAACTCGATCTCGACCCGGCCGACGGGATGCTCCGTTCGGCCTCGGTCGACATGGGTCCGGTCACCTTCGAGCCGGCCGAGATCCCGCTCGATGCGCCTTCTGCTCTCGATCTCACTGCCACGTTCCACGGTGTCGAGTACTCGGGTGACGCAGCCGGAGTCGGCAACCCGCACCTCGTGCTCTTCGTCGACGACGTCGACGCTGCCCGCGTCACCCAGCACGGTCCCCGCCTCGCGACCGACGACCGGTTCCCGAACGGCACCAACGTCGAGTTCGTCGCCGTCGACGGCACTGACCATCTACGGATGCGGGTGTGGGAGCGGGGCGTCGGCGAGACCTTGTCGTGTGGCACCGGCGCGTGCGCGTCGGCCGCCGCCGCCCATCACCGTGGGCTGGTCGGAGCACGAGTGACCGTTGCGGTACCCGGCGGCGAGCTCATCGTCGGGCTCGCCGACACCGTGACCCTCGGCGGACCGGTCGTCCACGTGTTCGACGTCGATGTCGATGTCGATGTCGACGGAGCGATCGGAGCCGCGCCGTGAGTAGGTCCGCGGCGCGGGGCCGGCGTCGACTCACCGCGACCGAGGTCGACCTCGCGGTCCTTCGCCAACGAGCGTTGCTCGTCGGGACGGGGTTCGGCACGCACACGGTCGAGGAAGCCCAGACCTCGCTCGACGAGCTCGTGCTGCTCGCCGACACCGCGGGAGCCGACGCGGTCGACGTGGTGCTCCAGCGGCGCGATCGGCCCGACCCGGCGACCTATGTCGGCCGGGGCAAGGTCGAGGAGCTGCAGGCGACTGCGGAGGCGCTCGACGTCGACGTGGTCGTGTTCGACGACGAGCTCACGCCTGCACAGCAGCGCAACCTGGAGGCGAAGTTCGCGTGCGACGTGGTCGACCGGGTCGCGTTGATCCTCGACATCTTCGCCCAGCACGCGTCGAGCCAAGAGGGCATGGTGCAGGTGGAGCTCGCGCAGCTCCGCTACCGGATGCCGCGTCTGCGCGGGCGTGGGCTCCAGCTCAGCCAGCAGGGCGGCGGCATCGGTGCCCGAGGTCCCGGTGAGACCCAGCTCGAGGTCGACCGGCGGCGAATCCAGCGCCGGATCACCAACCTCGAGGGCGAGCTCGTGCGGCTCGCCAAGAACCGAGCCACGCAACGCAAGTCGCGCCGTCGACGCAAGCTGCCGACCCTGGCCTTGGTCGGGTACACCAACGCCGGGAAGTCCACACTGCTGAACGCGCTCACCCGTGCAGAGGTGCTCGTCGAGGACCGTCTGTTCTCGACGCTCGATCCCACGACGCGCCGTCTGCGCCTCCCCGGCGGCGAGACGATCCTGTGCTCCGTCACCGTCGGCTTCGTCCGTCGGCTCCCACACCAGCTGGTCGAGGCGTTCCGCTCGACGCTGGAGGAGGTCGCCGAAGCGGATCTCCTCGTCCACGTGGTCGATGCCACCGCCGTCGACGCCGAGGCCCAGATCGACGCAGTACGTTCGGTCCTCTCCGAGATCGGTGCGGGCGACCTGCCCGACCTGATGGTTCTCAACAAGATCGACGTCGCCGACGCAGGCCGGCGCGACGAGCTGGTGCGTTCGATCGGCCCCGACGTGCTCGAAGTGTCGGGGCGGACTGGTGAAGGCGTCGATGTGCTGGTCACCGCGATCGCAGCCCGTCTCAGGGCGATGGGGGCGGTCGTCGAGCTGGTCGTCCCGTACGAGCGCGGTGATGTCCTCGCAGCGCTGCATCGCGACGGCGAAGTGATCGTCGAGGTCCACGACGGCGCGGGGACCCGGGTGCGGGCGCGGCTCGGTTCGGCCGATGTCGAGCGCTTCCGGGAGTACGCCGTCGAAGCGTCCGGTTAGCCTCCCGGCGATGGCAGCGGCGCGCAAGCGAGCAGGGTTCGTGCCGCCGCCGTATCCGCAGGCCCGGCTCGGCGAGCTCCAGCACATCGCTGCGGCCGTATCAGGTGGCGCGATCGACACATCCGTCGGGACGCCCGTCGACCCGATGCCCGAGATCGCGGTGCGTGCCCTCACCGAGACGGCCGCCCTCGCCACCGGTTACCCCCAGTCGATCGGGTCGCCGCTCTTCCGGGAAGCGGCGGCCGCCTGGATCCGGCGGCGCTTCGAGATCAGGATGGATGCGGACCATGTCTTGGCCTGTGTCGGGACCAAAGAGGCGGTCGCTGGGCTGCCACAGCTCCTCTCGTTGCGCACACCGGGGCGTGACGTGGTGCTCTATCCGGCGGTGTCGTACCCCACGTATGCGATCGGTGCGACGCTCGCCGGGCTCCGACCGGTCCCGATCCCTGTCGACGCCGACTGGCACCTCGACCTCGACGCCGTCGACCCCGCCGATGCCGACCGGGCACTCATCGTGTGGCTCAACGACCCGGCCAACCCGACCGGTGCGTCGGCGTCACCAGAGCGGATGACCGCCGCAGTCGAATGGGCGCGGGGCCACGGCGCGGTCGTCGCGAGCGACGAGTGCTACGCCGAGTTCACCTACGACGCCAGCGGGGCGCCGGCCCCA
>JANOWV010000533.1:0-3791 GCA_031418075.1 Actinomycetes bacterium | reverse complement strand
AACCGTGCCGCTTCGCCATCGCGTCGTACATCTGTGCGAGATCGGCAGCCCAGAGGTTGGCTTCCTCGCCACCCTCGGCACCACGGATCTCGACGATCACGTTCTTGCCGTCGTCGGGGTCGCGGGGGACGAGCAGCTCTTTGAGCTCCGCCTCCAGCCGACCGAGATGCGCCTGCTTCTCCCTGACCTCGGTCTCCAGGAAGTCGCGCATGGCGGCGTCGTCCTCGTGCTCGAGCATGTCGCGAGCGTCACCGATCTCGGAAAGGACGGCGGTGTACGCCTGGTACCCGTCGACGACCGGCTTCAGCTCCGCGTGGCGACGACCGGCCGCGCGCGCGGCCGCCTGGTCACCACCCGCCTAGATCTTGGAGAGCTGCGCCTCGAGCTTGTCGAGCTCTGCCTCGAGGTCAGCCAGCTGCTCGAACATCCGACCCAGGGTAGGTCCGGTGCTTGCGGCGACAGCCCCTTATGCAGCACGGCGGCTGACGTCGGGACGCGAGCGAGGCCGGGGCTCAGGCGAAGATCGGGAGCCGGTCGAAGGTGTCGCCGAGCACCGCGGCGGAGTCGACGCCGAGCCACCCGTCGAGCAAGGCCGCGTACAACGACCGGAAGTCGACCGTGTGCACGAGGTTGCCGGACCGGTCGAGGTTCGTCAGCGACGGCGCCTCACCGTGGCGTCCGCCGCGAACCTTCGGTCCAACGACGAGGTGCGCCGCGGCAGTCCCGTGGTCGGTCCCGTCGCCGTTCTCGGCCGGCCGACGCCCGAACTCGGACACGGTCGCGAGGACGACCTGATCTGCGATCTTCGGTCCGGCCTGCTCGAGGGTGGCGAAGAAGCTGTCGATGCCTTCGTCGAGCTCGGCCATGAGTGCAGGATGCCGCTGCGCCTCGCCCTGATGGGTGTCGTAGTCGCCGATCCCGCTGACGTAGATCACTCGCGGTCGCGCCGGGGAGAGCACGAGCTGTGCGGCGAGCGCGAGCGAGTCGACGACGGTCGTGTCCTGGTAGGCCCGGCCCGCGCTCGGTCCGGCGTCGTAGCTCGTATCGGAACCCCGCAACGTACGCTCGAGATCGCGACGTGCGTCCGCGGTGAGCGAGATGGCCCGACCCACCTGGCCGACCAGCGACGCGGCGTCGACCTTCGCGGGCACCGCATCGGCCCATGCCGCCACCAGGTCGTCGGGGTTGTCGAGCCACGCGGGGACGCGGGGCTGGAGACCGCTGGAATCTGCGATCGACGTCGCGAACGACGACGCGCCGCGGAGTGCCGGCGACGGTCCGGGGCCGATTCCGATCCCCGCGAGCGGGTCGTCGAACCCGACGGTCCCGTCGAGGTAGGCGCCGAGCCAACCGCTCCCCCCGGCACCACCGCGTGCCGACCACCAGATCGCGATCGACCCGAAGTGCGAGAGGTCCGGATCGGGGTAACCGAGCCCTTCGACGATCGCGACATCGCCGCGCCGGTACCGCTCGGCGAGTCGAGCGAGGTTCGGGTGGAACCCGACGCCGTCGCCCAGGTCGATGGGGTCGGTGACCCCGAGTGTCGGTCGGAGGTCGTGATACGTACCGTCGTCGAGCGGGACGACCGTGTTCAGACCGTCGTTGCCGCCGGCCATCTCGACCACGACGAGGGTGCGACCCTTGGCACCCTTGCCGAGGTCGCCGGCAGAGAACGTGGCCGCGCCTGCACTCGCGCTCCAGTCCCAGACGTCGAGCGCGTAGCTCCCGACGACCGCGGCCGCGCCACCGAGACCGAGGTGACGGAGGAACTCGCGGCGCGAGTACCCGTTCCGGCCGTGCTCGACGGGGCTCATACGACTGCCATCTCCGGACACGTTGCGGCAAGGGCGAACCGGCGACCCGGGTCGCGCTCGGAGGCGACCGCGCGGTGCGTGGCCTTCGACGCGTCGTGGATGCCGAAGCGTGCGAGCACCGCGTCGGCATCGGCGGGCACCTCGGGCGCGCTCGTGTAGGCCGCGAGCAGATCGAACGCGTGCACGAGCTGGTGGGGACCGAGCAGGCTCGCTCCCTTCGGGAACCCACCGACGTTCGGTGGCACGAACGGGATGTAGCCCATCGTGCGCAAGGCCTCACCCACGGGTGGCACCGAGCCCCGGCGACCGACCTCGAGTGTCGGCGCGTTCCCGGCCTGGAGGATCGCGACGAGCCGTTCGACGGGGGTGCGAGCGCGCGATCGGATTGCCGCATCCGAGGTGAACGCTCCGTCGTCGAGGATGGCCTCGACGAGGGTCATGATCGACCAGTCGCGCGCGAACACCGTCCCGAGCCGCTTTGCGGTCTTGTCGTCGGGCTCGAGCCCCACGAGCTCCCGGTAGAGCTTTCCCGCGACGTGGCGGCCGGTCGCGGGCTGCTCGAGGATCGCGTCGAGCGCGGTGTCGAGGTCGTACGCGGCGGTTGTGCCGAACAGCAGCTTCTCGCCGTTGTCGTGACGACTCGGGACGAAGATCGAGGTCCACGGTGCCGCGCCGAGCGCCTCGAGCTGGGCCGAGAAGCGGCGCCCGGGGATGTTCACGACCCATCCGGTGAAGGCGCGGGAGATCTCGACGACGTCGCGCTGGGTGTAGCCCCCACCGATGCCCATCGTGAAGAGCTCCATGCACTCGCGACCGAAGTTCTCGTTGACCTCGGTGCTGGCGTTGGTGATGCCGTCGAGAAAGAGGAGCATCGCCGGATCCTTCGCCGCCGAGTGCAGGAGCTCGGCGAAGCTGCCGGTCGCGTGGGCACGGATCGTCGCGTGCTGCTGGGCCATGAGGAACGGGACGCGCACCTTGGCGATGCTCGTCGCGAAGTGGTCGTGCCAGAACCAGACGAGGCGATCCTCGATCAGCCGGGTCGGCGTCCGCATCTGCTCGACCCACCACGCGATCGTGGCGACGATCTCCACCGGCTTGGCGTCGTCGTAGCCGGCCGGGGGCACCCCGACCGGGACGACCGGCGCAGGCGCGGTGAGGTCGAGCACCCGCAGCTTCGCGTCGTCGACGGTGGCGAGCTCGGCGACCACATCGGGGTGGGGCCCCATCGATGCCCGCCGCACGACGTGGGCGATGCGCTCCTTGGTGCTGGTCATGCGACGAGTCTCGCCGACCGATGTGATCGAAGTGTGAACCCCGTGTCAGGGCACCGCGGTCAGAGCAGCTCCTGGAACTTGCCTGCCGCGTCGATCGCCGCGTCATCGGCGAACTCGTCGAGCCAACGGTGCACGTCGTCGCTCCCCGTCATCTCGGCGACGGCGCGAGGCATGGCCAGCATCTCGTAGTCGTCGGGCATCGGTGGATGATCGCTGGCCGGCTTGCGCGCGAGCGCGGCTTCGATCACCGGCTCGAGCCGAGCCGCCTTGTCGCGCACCCTTCGCTCGTCGCGGTCGGCGAACTCGGGGAGCACCTCGCGCCCGAACAGCTCCAGGCTCTCCATGATGTCCTCGTGGCGAGTTCGCCCCGACTGCGAGCACAAGATGACCTGGTCGATCCCGCACTCCTCGTAGCGACGGAGGTAGTCGCGGATCTGGCCCGGGGTCCCGATGGCTCCGCGCAGACCCTCGGTGCCCTGCTCCACGATCTTGGCGCCGAGTCGGTCTCCCGACGCGCGCGCGGCTTCGACCGCCTCCGGTGCGTACCCGTGTTCGGCGCGACGCTCCTGGTAGTCGGCCCACACGTCGGTGGCCCCGGGACGGTGACGGCCGAACACGGCATTGGGCTCTCACGTCGGGCGGCGCTCGTCGACCAGGTGGGTCCGGACGTGGTCGGGGTGATGCGCGCGATCAAGCTGGCCCT
>JANOWV010000532.1:0-5602 GCA_031418075.1 Actinomycetes bacterium | reverse complement strand
TGCCTCCCCGTCGTGGATGACCCGGGAGCTCAGGCCGTCTCGGCGACAGTGAGCTCCCAGGTCGTCGGCAGGATGTCCTCGGGACGCGGGTGCTTCGGGGGCCGGCCCCGACGCCGCTTGTTGGCGAGCACCTTGCCGTTGGCGATCAGCTCGCCACCCCACACTCCCCACGGCTCGCGCCGGGCGAGCGCGGTCGACAGGCACTCGTCCTGGACCGGGCACCCCCCACAGAAGGCTTTGGCCCGGGCGATGTCGTCGAGCGCCTCCGAGAAGAACAGCGCGGTCAGCTGACCGGTGCCGTCCGCACAGCGCGCATAGGCGCGCCAGGCGTCCTCGGTGCCCCCGTACTCGATGGCGTACATCGCAGTCTTCTTTCTTCGTGGGCCCTCCGGCCCGGTTGGATGGTCTTGGTTTGGTTGCTGGCTGCGGATTGCTGCTGGTTGGTCGGCGGGTTGGTCGGTCGGGATCTGCCCGAAACACGAGAAAGGCCGCCGGGGAGGTGCCCCGGCGGCCTGGTGGTCTCGTGTGAGCGAAGTGCTTACGAGATCAGGGGAGGCCGCCGAGGCGAGGGCTTCGTGTCCGCGGTGGTGTGATTGCGGAGCCACGCAGCCGAGGCCATGACGCACGGGAAGCCCGCGTACGCGCGCGCGATCCCGTGGCCGGCGTGGTGCTGGCGCTGCGAGATGGCGTACATCGTCGAGGTTCCTCGGGTCAGCCCGGCCGGTCGGAACCGGAGCGGGGCAGGCGGTCGTGTGTCGAAGACCAATGAAGCAGGTTGGGCCCGGTCGAGTCAAGGGAATTAACGTCGACCTGATGACAGCCCCAGATTTCAGCCCGGTGGATCTCAGCCCGGTGGATCTCAGCCCGGCGCTCAGCCTGCTCGAGGCCCAGCGGGGCGACGATCTCCATGCGGGCGCTCAGATCTACGTGTCTCGGCACGGCGAGGTGCTCCTCGACACCGCCATCGGCGAGTCGTCCGACGGGCGGGCGCTGCGCACCGACGACCTCATGCTCTGGTACTCGTCGGGGAAGCCGTGGACGACGGTCGCCGTGCTCCAGCTCTGGGAGCAAGGCCGACTCGGACTCGACGACCGCATCGGCGACCATCTCGACGGCTGGGGCAACGGGAAGGAGCGGGCGACAATTCGCCACGTCCTCACCCACACCGGGGGTTTCCCGATGTTCGCCGACCCCACCTACGACACCGACCTCACCTTCGACGAGACGCTTGCCGCGACCGTGGCCACGCCGGCCACCTGGGAGCCGGGCACGCTCGCCGGCTACCACGCGGCCAGCGGGTGGCGCGTGCTCGGCGGGATCGTCGAGGCCATCGACGGCCGTCGCATCGACCGGTACCTGCGCGAGGAAGTCGCCGAGCCGCTCGGGCTCACCGACTGCCATCTCGGGCTCGACGCCGACCAGCAGCGTGCGTACGGCGAGCGGATCGTGCCGGTGCACTGGACCGGCCACCGCCTGCCGAAGATGATCGACGGCGCGCTGCAGATGGTGCCGTATGAGATCGACAAGATCCACAACGAGCCGTGGCACATCGCGAAGGTGGAGCCGGGCGGCGGCATGCGCGGCCCCGCCAACCAGCTCGGACGGTTCTACGAGTCGCTGCTCGGTCACGGCCCCTCGCTCCTCGACCCACGCACGGTCGAGCTGATGGGCGCCGTGCACCGGTGGGGGGTGAAGGACCGCACGTTCGGCATCAAGATCCCCTGGGGGCTCGGGGTCCAGGTCGACTTCACCGGCGGGACCGGGCGACGCGCGTTCGGCCACGGTGGCATGGCTTCGTCACGCGGCCTCGCCGACCCGGAGGTCGGGCTCGTGATGGTGATGGTCAGCAACGGCCTTGCCGGGCTCCAGGAGAACGAGCAACGCAACCTGGATGTCACCGACGCGGTGTACTCCGCGCTCGGTGAGGAGATCGCTCCGATGCGGCGATCGGCTGCCAAGTCGCGCGAGGCCCTCGGCTTCAGCTCCTGAGACCGAACCTGAGGAGCGTCACAGGCTGCTCTCAGGTGGTGCACACGAAACTCCCTCCAACACGTCACCCGATCACCAGCTTCCGATGAACAGGGGATCCAGATGCTCCGCCGCACCGCACTCGCCGTACTCTCGACCAGCCTGCTCGTCGGCGTCCTGACGGCAGTGCCGGTCTCCGCGCACGGCGAGGTGGATCCGACGCACCTGGTGTTGGGCAAGACGGTGACCGCCGCGACCACGAACGGCCTCTGGTCCTGCCAGAGCAATTACAGCAGCAACCAGGCGGGCGCCCAGGCCGAGGGACCCTGGTTCAACGGCGATGGCACCTGGGACTCCACCACCAAGGTGACGATCGACGGAGCCGTGAACTGGGCCAACGCCTCCGTCACGATCGCGAAGTCCAACGGGAAGCGCGTCATCACCACCAACGACCTGCCCACCGATCACGCGACCGGTGAGTTTCCCGTGTCGTCCAGCGACGACGCGTACCAGTACGACCGGAACCCCAACACGATCTCCGAGCAGTCGATCACCGTCGAGCTACCGCTCAACCCAACCATGAACGCGGCCCCGTCGTGCGCCGGGGGTGAAGTGGGCATCTTGAAGTCCGGGGTCGCGGTGTTCAACGCGGTCGACGCCGGTGGGCGCGACGCGGTTGCCTACGAGGTCCAGGACGACTGCGACGGGCATCCTCAGATGGCGGGTCTCTACCACTACCACTCGGCGTCGCGATGTGTGCTCGCCGAGCTCGATAGCGGGAAGGGCCAGTCCAAGCTCATCGGGTACGCGTTCGACGGCTTCGGGATCTACGGATCCCGTGGTGCCAATGGCAAGGAGCTCACGAATGCCGACCTCGACGAGTGCCACGGCATCACGAGCAAGGTGAAGTTCAACGGGAAGAAGCAGAAGATCTACCACTACGTCGCGAACCAGGAGTACCCGTACACCGTGGGGTGCTTCCAGGGCACGAACGCAGTGAACGGACCGCTGTAGTCCCCCATCTCGAGGTTTCTCGGCACGCTGGTTGTTGCACAGCAACACTGAGCGTGCCGAGAAGCCGTACGGCGCCGCGATCAGGGCGCCGCGATCAGGCCCCCGCGATCAGGCCGAGCAGGTGCTCGTGGAGCGCAGGCGGCGCGGCGACGATGTCACCGGAGTCGAGCCACGCGGCGTCGTCGCCCAACCAGTCGGTGACGATGCCGCCGGCCTCACGCACGAGGAGCGCGCCGGCCGCGACGTCCCACGGCCCGAGCGCCTGCTCGAAGTACCCGTCGTAGACGCCGGACCCGGTCCACGCGAGATCCATGCTCGCCGCGCCGGCGCGGCGCAGGTCCTCGCACGACCGCAGCGCCCGTTCGAAGACGGGGAGAAACTGGTCGAGGCGCTCGCGCTTCGCGCGAAACGGGAACCCAGTGGCGCAGATCGCCTGCTCCGGCATGCGCGTGCTCACCCGAACGGGCTCGCCACTGCGGAACGTGCCGCCCCCCGCGCGTGCCGTGTAGGTGTCGCCGAGCATCGGCGCATGGACGACGCCCACGATCGGGACGCCGTCGGCCACGAGCCCGATCGAGACGCCCACCACGGGCAAGCGGTGCACGAAGTTGGCGGTGCCGTCGAGCGGGTCGACGAGCCAGCCGAGCGGCCCGCGTTCTCCGCCCTCTTCCTCGCCGAACACGGGGATGTCGGGCGCCGCCTCGAGCAGCACCGCGCGCACGGCACGCTCACTTGCGGTGTCGGTGTCGCTCACCCAGTCGCCCGGTGCTTTCTCGACGACGCCGCTCGTCGCGCCGAAGGCACCGAGCACGATCTCGCCGCCGGCCCACGACGCTGCGACCGCCGCCTCGAGGAGGGCGTCCAGATCGAGCGCGCTCATTCCGGGAGCTCCCCTCGCAGCTCGGCACGCAGCTCGGCGAGGAGCTCCGGGGTGCCCGCAGCGATGAGATCCCGTCGAGCGGCGGGGTCGGCGGTGACGAGCTCTCGATCCTCGGCGTCGACCACGACCGCCCCCGCCTCGTGGCAGATCAGCAAGCCGCCGAGGTAGTCCCAGGGCGCCTCGCCCACCTGGTGGCCGAAGTACCCGTCGAATCGACCGGCGGCGACGTCGCACAGCGCAAGGGCGCATGACCCCATCGCCCGGTACTGCTTCCACCCGAGGTGGCGTACGGGGAGCCCGCCGACCGCCAGCATCGAGTCGGCGATACGAGTCACCGGCGAACATTCGATCACTGCGCCGTCCAGGGACGCGCCCCCGCCGCGGGTGGCCGTGAACCGCTCGCCGGTGACCTGGTTCGCGACGAAGCCGACCAGCGGACCGTCGGCATCGAGCGCGCACATCGAGATCGCCCAGTACGGGATCGACCGCGAGCAGTTCGTCGATCCGTCGACCGGGTCGAGGACCACGGTGATCGCAGCATCGGACGGCCCGGTCCGCCCGGACTCTTCGCTGACCACCGCGACACCCGAAGGCGCGAGCACGTCGAGCACGGCGGCGTCAGCAACGAGGTCGAGCGCGTACTGGCCGGGGACGTCGGTACGGCCACGACGCGCACTCCCGCGCAGCGGCTCGAGCGCTGCCGCCTGCGCGTCGGCGGCTGCGGCGAACAACGAGAGAAGATCTTCGGGACTCAGATGGCCAGTCTCCCAGAAGGAGCGGCTCGGATCGTCACCCGCGTCGTGTAGTCGGGGATGCCCGATGCCGCCTCCGTACGACCGCCTGGCAGAAGGACGTTCCCTTCCGGGAACAGGACCTGCACGTTGCCCGGTGCCATCGCCGAGATGTGGACATGTCCCGCCATCTCACCCTGGTCCGACACCACCGTCACCGCGTCGCCGTCGCCCACGCCGAGTCGGGCCGCGTCGGCCTCGGCAAGGAACACAGCATCCCGGCCGGCACCCGTGATCGGGTCGCGTTCGGCGAACACCATCGTGTTGAACTGTCGACCCCGGCGCGTCGACAACCGCAACCGGCCGTCGGCATCAGCATCGTCGTCGATCGGGACGACCGCGGTGAAGCGCGCGCGACGGTCGGGCGTGGGGAACACACCCCCTTCGCAGAGGCGCGTCCCGCCCCACTGCACCGAGTCGCCGATCTTGGTGAGCGTCTCGACCCCGGCGTACGTGGGAACGACGCGAGCGATCTCGGCCCGGATCTCCTCCCCCGACGCGAACGTCGCGAGATGGGCCCGTTCCGGATCCACCCGCCGGGCGACGTCGCCGAAGATCTCCCACTCGCTGCGCGCCTCGCCGATCCGGGGACCGCGCACCTCGGGTCCGTACGCGACCCGTCGTTCGGTCGTCGTCTCGGTGCCGCCACCCGACTGCTCGTACCGGGTGGCGGCGGGGAGCAGCAGCACCGCGCCGCCGTCGGCCGGATCCACGAGCATCTGGCCCGAGACCACGATGTCCTGGTGGATGCGCAGCGGGACCCGCCGCATCGCCTCCTCGACGCCCGCCGGGTCGGGCATCACCTCGAGGAAGTTGCCCCCGCTCGACCAGAGCACGTCGAGCTCCTCGCGACCGGCCGCAGCGAGCATCTCCTCGGCCCGCAGACCCGGCGAGCCCCCGACCGGGAACCCGTACGTCTCGGCCAGCTGCGCCGCACTCGCATCGTCGA
>JANOWV010000531.1:0-1572 GCA_031418075.1 Actinomycetes bacterium | reverse complement strand
GCCTTGTTGAAGGTGGGCGACGCCGCGAGCGCCGGCGACGCCAGCAAGTGGAGGAGGGATCCCGCGCCCGCGGACTCACCCATGACGGTGACGTTCCGCGGGTCTCCGCCGAACGCAGCGGCGTTTCGATGCACCCACGCGAGGGCCGCGAGCTGGTCGCGGAGCCCGCAGTTCGCGAGGCCGTCACCGTCCGGGGCGAGGAACCCGAGGGCACCGAGTCGGTAGCCGACCGTCACGACCACCGCGTTCGACTCCGCGGCCAGGCGCGTCCCGTCGTAGACGGGCTGCGCGGTCGCGCCACTGAGGTACGCACCCCCGGGGAACCACACGATGACGGGCCGGGATCCGTGGAGCCCCGGAGTCCACACGTTGAGCGCGAGGCAGTCCTCACTCATCGGGTGGTCGGGGCGGAACCCGGGCAGCCTGCTCTCCAGGGCGGCGCCTTGGGGTGCGGCGGGCGCGAAGGTTTCCGCAGGGCGTTTCCCGTCCCATGACTGCGGCGGACGCGGCGCGCGCCAGCGGAGGTCGCCGAGGGGCGGCTCGGCGTACGGGATGCCGAGGAACCGTCGCACCACGATGCCGCCTGGCGCGTCGACCGTTGCGCCTGAGATCTCGCCGGTGCTCGTCGTCACCACGCGCGCTCCTCTCGCCGATGCGGGACTGGTCGACCGGTGCGGGACCGGGGTGCAGGGACAGCGACGTCGAACGGTGCCGACGGTACCAACACCGTGATCCGGAGAGAAGGTGCGTCGACGCCCCGACGAAGTACCTTCGCCGGGTGAAGTTCGGCGTGTTCTACGAGCACCAGCTCCCGCGACCGTGGACCGAGGACTCGGAGTACGACCTGCTGCAGCAGGCGCTCGAGCAGTGCGAGCTCGCGGACTCCCTGGGTATCGACTACGTCTGGGAGGTCGAGCACCACTTCCTCGAGGAGTACAGCCACTCGAGCGCCCCGGAGATCTTCCTCGCCGCGGTCGCGGCGCGCACCGAGCGGATCCGGCTCGGCCATGGGATCGTGCAGACGCCACCGCGCTTCAACCACCCGGCTCGCATCGCAGAGCGCATCTCGACGCTCGACCTGATCTCGAACGGTCGCGTCGACTTCGGCACGGGCGAGTCGTCGTCGGTGGCGGAGCTCGGAGGGTTCGGGATCGACCAGGCCGACAAGCGCGCCATGTGGGAGGAAGGGCTGCGCGTCGCGGTGCGTTGCATGACCGAGGAACCGTTCACCGGACACGACGGGCCGCACGTGCAGATGCCGCCTCGGAACGTCATCCCCAAGCCGCGTCAGAAGCCGCATCCACCGCTCTGGGTCGCGTGCAGCCGCAAGGAGACGATCCACCTCGCCGCCCAGCACGGCATCGGCGCGCTGGCGTTCGCGTTCGTGGATCCGGAAGAGGCGCGCTTCTGGGTCGAGGACTACCACGCGACGCTGGCTGCCGAAGGCGTGCCGATCGGAGATGTCGTCAATGCTGACGTCGCGTGCGTCACGACCTTCCTGTGCCACGACGACGAAGAGGTTGCACTCGAGCGCGGACTCGAAGGCGCGAACTTCTTCGGGTACTCGCTGGC
>JANOWV010000530.1:0-9398 GCA_031418075.1 Actinomycetes bacterium | reverse complement strand
ACCGGACGCAACTTCAACGAGATCCTGCGCGTGATCGACTCACTCCAGCTCACCGCCGAGTACAAGGTGGCGACACCGGTCGACTGGACCGACGGCGACGACGTGATCATCGTGCCGGCCATCACCGACGACGAGGCCAAGGAGCGGTTCCCGAAGGGTTGGAAGGCATTGAAGCCCTACCTCCGAGTGACACCCCAGCCCAACAAATAGGGCCGACGTCGCTACAGGTACGAGGCGGGGTTCACGGGGTTCCCGCTGAGCCGTACCTCGAAGTGCAGATGGGGCCCCGTCGACATCCCAGTGGAGCCGACGTAGCCGACGATCTCCCCGGCATCGACCCGCTGGCCAACGCTGACGGCGATGCGGGACTGGTGGGCATAGACCGTCCCCATGCCGCCGCCGTGGTCGATCACGACTGCGTTGCCGTAGCCACCCTGTGAGCCCGCGATGACGACGGTGCCGGCGCGGCACGAGGCGATCGGCGTCCCCGACGACGCCGAGAAGTCGGCCCCGGTGTGCATGCGGGTGTAGTGGAGGATCGGGTGGTACCGGCTCCCGAACCCGCTCGAGATCGGTCCGGGGACGGGACGCGCGCCGCACGGTCCGACACTGCCGGGCGTGGTGCCCAACGCGCGGAGACGGGCGCTGATGCTGTCGGAGGTGGCGGAGAGCGCGGCGAGCTCGGCTTCGTATGCACCCTTCTGGCTCTGGATGGACGCGACGAGCGCCTGCTCCTGGCCCTCCTGTGCGGCTGCCTCGGCGCGGGCCGGTTCGACCTCGGCGCGGAGTCCCGCAACCTGGTCGCGGGCAGCCTGCGCCGCGGTCTGGGCGGCGTCGGCCTTGGCCTTCTGGTCTTCGAGCGCACGGCGTTGCTCCTCGAGGTCGGCGCGAAGCCGAGAGATCCGCCGAACGACGCGCCGCTGCTGCGCGGTGACCTGGTCGAGGTACTTCTGCTGCTTGACGACGTTGCCCGGCCGCGCCGAGAGGACAACGTCGTACGTCGCGCCGCGGCGCGCCGATCGGTAGAGACCGGCTGCCTCGTCGTTGAACTCGATGGTCGCGGCGTCGAGCTCGGCCTGGATCCGGTTCACCTCCGCGACGAGCGTGCTGTAGAGACCGTCGAGCCGCTCGGCCTCGGCCGCGAGGGGCGCCAGCGTGGCCTCCGCAGTGGAGAGCTGCACGTCGAGCTCGGCCACCTTGGCGTCGATCGCGGCTTTGCGGTCGCGGATCGCCTGGAGCTCGGCCACGGCCGCGGCTTCGGCCCGGGACGCCTCGCCGATCTGGTCGGCGAGCTCCGACCTCCGGTCGCCGCTGGGTGCCGCCGAGACGGGTGACCCGACCGCGAGCGACCCGAATGCGAGCGCGGTGATGACGGCGAAGACCAGGGGGGCGACGGCGGTGTGGACGAGCCGGGAGCGGGGGCGCATGGGATCGTCCAGGGTAGACAACAGGGTCCTCACCAGCAACACGAACAACGCGCGCCTCACGCGTCGTCGAGCGGTGTCTCCAGGGCAACGCCCAAGTCCGCGCCGGATTGCAGGCGGAATGTGGCTTCGGGTCGAGCAATCGGGTCGAAATGCCCGATTCGGCCCGTGCCGCAGCGGCGGCTGAACGGGGTGGCCGAACGGGGCGGCCCAAGAGGGAGGCTGGGCCCGTTCAGACCTTGAGGAAGCGCCGGAGCCCGATGGTCGAGCCCATGAGGCCGATCACCAGTCCGACGAGGAGCACGATCACGGCGACGAAGGCCGCGTCGCCACTGGTCACGAAGAACTCGCGGAAGAAGCTCCCCGGGTCGCTGAACCACCGGTCGAAGCCGATCTTCAGCGCGGCGACCACCCCGACGGCGAGCCCCGCACCGGTGAGCCCTTGGACGAGACCCTCGGCCATGAACGGGACCCGCACGAACCAGTTCGAGGCGCCCACGAGCTTCATGACCTCGATCTCACGCCTGCGAGCGAACATCGCGAGGCGGATCGTGTTCACGATGAGGAACAACGCGGAGACCAGCAGGATCCCCGACAGCACGAACAGGATCGTCCGCACCGTGCTGGTGGCATCCAGCAGTCCGCTCAACGCCTTGGCCGGGGTGGCGACCTCGTCGACACCGGGTTCGACCTGGAACCGCTGTTGCACCAGGGCGGTCTTCTCCGCGGCGATGGGCACGATGCGGAACGACGTGGGGAGCGCGTCCTTGGTGATGTTCTTCACCAGGTCGGGATCGCGCCGGAAGATCCGCTTGAACTCCACGAGCGCGGCGTCCTTGTCGAAGAACTTGAACGATTTGACGTCGGGATCGTTCTCGAGCGCCTTCCGGACATCGAGGATCTGCGTGTCGGTCGCCTCGACCGTCATGAACACCTCGAGGCGGACACCGCCCTTGATGCGCTCGGTCCCGTGGCTCACCCACTTCGCGAGCATCAAGCTGCCGCCGAAGAGGGCCAGCGACACCGCGACCGTGAGCACGCCTGCGATCGTCATGAGCAGGTTGCGGCGCAGCGAGACGAGCGTCTCGCGCGTGAAGTACCCGATCCTCGTCAACATGGGTTCAGGGCCCCGCTACCCCGTAGAGCCCGCGAGCCTCGTCGCGCACCACCGACCCTCGATTGAGCTCGATCACCCGCCGCCGCATCGCGTCGACGATGCGCCCGTCGTGCGTGGCCATGCACACCGTGGTCCCCGTACGGTTGATCCGGTCGAGGATGCGCATGATCCCGACGGTCGTCGCGGGATCGAGGTTCCCGGTCGGCTCGTCGGCGAGCAGGATGAGCGGCCGGTTCACGAAGGCGCGGGCGATCGAGACCCGCTGCTGCTCTCCGCCGGAAAGCTCGGTCGGGAAGCGACCCGCCTTCTTGGCCAAGCCAACGAGGTCGAGCACCTGCGGGACCTGGGTCCGGACGACGTGGCGAGGCCGGCCGATGACCTCCATCGCGAACGCGACGTTCTCGTAGACCGTCTTCGTGGGGAGGAGCTTGAAGTCCTGGAAGATCGTGCCGATGTTGCGCCGCAGCTGGGGAACCTTCCAGTGCGACAACCCGGAGATGTCGCGCCCGGCGACGACGATCTGGCCGTCGGTCGGGACCTCTTCCCGCAGGAGCAGCTTGAGGAACGTCGACTTCCCCGAGCCCGACGGCCCGACGAGGAAGACGAACTCGCCCTTCTGCACGTCGATCGACACGTCGCGCAGCGCGACGATGTTGCCCTTGTAGACCTTGTTCACGTTCTCGAATCGAAGCATGAGAGAGGAGGGGCCGAGTCGCGATCGGGGGCGCTCAGTGGGCGGACGACTCGGCCAGGGGTCAGGGTACCAGCGGGCCCTGCGCACTTCGTGGCATGCGCGAACGGCGTTCTCAGGGCCGTGTCAGGCGCAGCGAGACTCCGGGACGACGGCCCAGCGATGCAAAACGCAGCCTCAGGACGCTTCGGGACCCTCGCGACGGCGCCAGTGCAACCACGACTCGATGAAGTCGTCGAGGTCGCCGTCGAGCACCGCATCGACGTTGCCCGTCTCGAAGCGCGTCCGTTCGTCCTTCACCAGGCGGTAGGGAGCGAGCGTGTAGGTGCGGATCTGGCTCCCGAACGCGACGTCGCGCTTGTCGCCCGCGATCACGTCGAGCTCGGCTTGACGCTCCTGACGCTGCCGCTCCGCGAGGCGTGCCGCGAGGATCTGCATCGCGCGCGCCTTGTTCTGGGTCTGGGACCGCTCGTTCTGGCACGACACCACCACTCCGGTCGGGAGGTGCGTGATCCGCACGGCCGAGTCGGTGACGTTCACGTGCTGGCCACCCGCTCCCGAGGAGCGGTACGTGTCGATGCGGAGATCACTCGGGTCGATCTCCGGGGCCTCGGCCTCCTCGATCGCCGGCACGCAGTCGAGGGACGCGAACGCGGTCTGACGCCGAGCGTTGGCGTCGAACGGCGAGATGCGGATCAGACGATGAACGCCGCGCTCGCACGACAGCATCCCGAAGGCGTACCGACCCTTCACCGTGAACGTCGCCGACGACAGCCCGGCCTCGGTGCCGTCCAGGGTCTCCTCGACCTCGACCGCAAATCCCCGCTGGTCGGCCCAACGGGTGAACATCCGCAGCAGCATCTCGGTCCAGTCCTGGGCGTCGGTCCCGCCGGCGCCGGAGTGGAGCTCGCAGATCGCGTCGCGCTCGTCGTGCTCACCGGTGAACAGGGCCCGGAGCTCGAGGCCGTCGAGTTCGGCCTGCAATGCGGCGACACCAGCGGCGACCTCGGCCTCGAAGGAGTCGTCCTGCTCCTCGCGCGCGAGCTGGTGCAGCGTCTCCACGTCGGAGAGCCGCTGTTCGAGCTTGTCGATGAGCTCGACGTCGTCGCGCACCCGCTTCGTCGTCGTGGTGAGCGCCCGGGCCGCGTCGGGGTCGTCCCACAGGTCGGGCTTGGCGGCCTCGATCTCGAGCTCGGCGAGCTTCGTCCGCGCCTCATCCACTCGGAGGTACGCATGCGCGTCGCGGACGCGTCGCGCCAGCGCGCTCAGGTCGTCGGAGTAGTCCTGCATCGACGTGGCCCCGGTCGCGTCAGCGACCGTGGCAGAGCTTGTACTTCTTGCCGCTGCCGCAGTAGCAGGGCTCATTGCGCCCCGGCATCTGCTCGACCGAGATCGGGTTCGTCGACGTGGCGCTCGGCCCTTCGGCGAGCGCCGTCGCCGTGCCGGGGGCAACCCCCGCGCCGGCCGCTTCGAGCTCGGGCGGCGTCCCCGCCGCAGCAGCCCGCAAGGACTCGGAGCCCTGCACGGGGTCCTCGGCCGAGGTGTACTTGAGGTCGCGCGCCGGGGTGGTCGGTGCCTCGTCGGCGACCACTTCGAGATGCGACACGTAGCGGACGAAGTCGTCGTCGATCATGGCGATCATCGCCTCGAACATGTCGTAGCCCTCACGCTGCCACTCCGCGAGCGGATCACGCTGACCCATCGCACGAAGGTTGATGCCCTCACGGAGGTAGTCCATCTCGTAGAGGTGCTCGCGCCAGTGCTGGTCGATCACCGAGAGCATCACGCGGCGTTCGATCTCGCGCAGCGCCTCGGTCCCGATCGACGCTTCCTTGGCGGCGTACCGGGCGAGCGCGTCGGAGAGCACGAGCTCGGTGAGGTCTTCGAGCAGGACCGCCTGGTCGAGGTCGGTGCGGCTGAGTCCGGTCGGGTACGCGGCCTGGAGTGCGAGGAAGAACTCGTCGAGGTCCCAGTCCTCGCTGAAGTCGCTGGTGCAGTGGAGAGTGAGGAGGCGACGCAGCGACTCGTCGATCGCGGCGATCGTCTGCTCCCCGAGGTCCTCGCCGTCGAGGATCTGTTGGCGGCGCCGGTAGATCACCTTGCGCTGCTCGTTCATCACCTCGTCGTACTTGAGGACGTCCTTGCGGATCTCGAAGTTGCGATCCTCTACGGTGCGTTGCGCGCGCTCGATCGCCTTCGTGACCATCTTCGCTTCGAGCGGCAGGTCGTCGGGGAAGGCGCGGTCCATCACCCACGACATCGCGCCCGTGGCGAAGAGGCGCATGAGGTCGTCTTCGAGCGAGAGGTAGAAGCGGCTCTCACCCGGGTCGCCCTGACGACCCGATCGGCCTCGGAGCTGGTTGTCGATTCGGCGGCTCTCGTGGCGTTCGGTTCCCAGCACGTAGAGGCCGCCGACGGCCCGCACCTGGTCACCCTGCGCGGCGCACATGGTCTTGGCCTCGGCGAGCAAGGACGCGTAGCGATCGGGCTCGGCCTCGGGGGTCGTCCCCGCGGCGAGCATGTCGTTGCGGGCGAGACCTTCCGGGTTGCCCCCGAGGAGGATGTCGACCCCGCGACCGGCCATGTTCGTGGCGACGGTGACCGCGTGCGGCTGCCCGGCCTGGGTGACGATGTGGGCTTCCCGCTCGTGGTTCTTCGCGTTCAGCACCTCGTGCGGGATCCCCCGCTTCTCGAGCAGACGTCCGAGCAGCTCGGACTTCTCGACCGAGATCGTCCCGACGAGGACGGGTTGGCCGGCGTTGTAGCGCTCCTGGATGTCGTCTGCGGCCGCCTCGAACTTGGCGGTCTCGTTCTTGTAGATCAGGTCCGCGTTGTCGTCGCGGATCAGGTTCTTGTTCGTGGGGATGGACACGACCTCGAGGCCGTACGTGTGGGCGAACTCCCCGGCCTCGGTTGCCGCGGTACCCGTCATGCCCGAGAGCTTCTCGTACATGCGGAAGTAGTTCTGCAGAGTGACGGTGGCGAGGGTCTGGTTCTCCTCCTTGATCCGCACCCCTTCCTTGGCCTCGACGGCCTGGTGCAGGCCTTCGCTCCAGCGTCGGCCCTCGAGGATGCGACCAGTGAACTCGTCGACGATCTTGACCTCGCCGTCGGCGACGACGTAGTCGACATCGCGCTTGAAGAGCTCCTTCCCGCGCAGCGCAGCCTGGAGCTGGTGCACGAAGTTCTGGTTGACGTGCTCGTAGAGGTTCGAGACCTCGAGCGCCTCTTCGACCCGAGTGATGCCTTCCTCGGTCGGGACGACGGTCTTCTTCGCCTCGTCGACCTCGTAGTCGCGGTCGCGCTGCAGGCCCTTCACGATGCCTGCGAACCGGAAGTAGAGCTCCTGGGCGTCGTCGGACCGGCCCGAGATGATGAGCGGCGTGCGGGCCTCGTCAACGAGGATCGAGTCGACTTCGTCGATGATCGCGAACTGGTGGCCGCGCTGGGCCTGCTCCTCGCGAGAACCCGCCATGTTGTCGCGGAGGTAGTCGAAGCCGAACTCGTTGTTCGTGCCGTGCGTGACGTCGGCGGCGTAGGCGGTCCGCTTGAGATCCCAGTCGTCGATGTCGGGGAGGACGACTCCTACCTCGAGGCCGAGCGAGCGGTAGATCTGGCCCATCCAGTCGGCGTCGCGCTTGGCCAGGTAGTCGTTGGTGGTGACGATGTGGACGCCATACCCGGCAAGCGCGTTCAGGTACGCGGGCAGCGTGGCGGCAAGGGTCTTGCCCTCGCCCGTCTTCATCTCGGCCACCCAGCCGAAGTGCAGCGCAGCGCCACCCATGAGCTGCACGTCGAAGTGGCGCTGGCCCAGCGTGCGCCTGCCGGCCTCCCGCACCGTCGCGAAGGCCTCGGCGAGGAGATCGTCGAGCGCGTCGACCCGCGCCTCGCGCTCGGTGTCGATCGGTCCGACGCGGTCGAGGCGGGCACGGAAGTCGGCGGTCATCGCCAGCAGCTCGTCGTCGCTACGACGCTCCATCTCGGGCGCGAAGGCGTTGATCTCGGGTACGAGCGACTCGAGGAGCTTGAGCTTGCGGCCCTCGCCGGCGTGCAGGACTTTCTGGAAGAGACCCATGGCGATCATTCAGCCTACCGGCGCGCTCCCCCGATCCCTGTGCATGGGGATCGGTTCCGACGACCGCGTCCGGTGACGCGCTCCAGGGGTCTGGCACGATGACCCCGTGACGGTCACCGACATCCCCTCGTCGCGTGTGGTCAGGGCTCGTGACCGGCTGCCGACGATAGAGCCGGCGGCGGCGGCGCTCGCCGCGGTCGCCCTGGTCTGGGTCGTGGTGTTCTCCGTCCTCGTCGTGCGCCGACACGAGGGGTTCTGGGACGTCGACTTCGACATGGGCATCCAGGACCAGTCGGTCTGGCTGCTCGCGCACGGTCGGGGGTTCCTCACCGTCCGGGGGCTGCAGGTCTTCGGACACCACTTCACGCCCGGGTACTTCCTCCTCGCGCCGGCATCGTGGCTGGGCGCGGGCCCCAACTTCCTCAATGTCTTGCAGGTCAACATCCTCGCCCTCGCCACCGTGCCGCTCTACCTGCTCGGACGCGACCGCGGGCTCACCCCTTGGCCAGCAGCGGCCCTCGGCGCCGCCTTCCTCCTCCACCCGGCCGCCCAGTTCTTCTCGTGGGAGCTGTTCCACCCGGAGGTCATCGCGATCACCCCGCTCCTCTGCGCCTACCTCTGCGCGCGTCGCGGGTCCTGGCGGTGGTTCGCAGTCTGGACGCTCCTCGCGATCTGTTGGAAGGAGGACGTCGCGCTCGCCGTGGTGGTGTTGGGGCTCGTCGTCGCCTGGCGCGGTGAACGACGGATCGGTCTGACCACCGCCGGACTCGCCGCCTTGTGGTTCGTTGCGACGGCGATTCTGTTGCTGCCGGCGATCAACGGCGGCGCGCTGCAGTCGGAAGGCATCTACTCGGGAGTCGGCGGGTCGGCCGGCGGCGTCCTCTCCACCGTGTTCTCCGATCCAGGAGCGATCACGGGTCGCGTGTTCGCCGGCGCCTCGGGCGACTTCGCCTGGCGACTGCTCTTGCCGTTCGGACTGGCACCGCTGCTCGCCCCCGTCGTCGTCCTCGTGGGGATCCCTCAGTTCCTGCTCGACGTCGTCTCCGACGTGCCGTGGACGCGGACGATCACCACGCACTACGCCGCGCTGCCCGTCGCGGTGCTCGCGCTCGCCATGGTCGAGGGAACGGCCCTCGTCTCGCGGCGGCTGGGCGCACGTCGCCGGGCGCTGCGCGTCGCGGTCCCCTGCCTGGTGCTCGGATGCGCGTTGTACGGCACCCTCGCATGGGGTCCTTCGCCGATCTCCGCCGAGTACCGCTCCGGCTACTGGCCACCGGCCGTCGACACCCGGATCGACGCCAAGCGGGCCGCCATCACCGCGGTCCCCGATGGCGCGTCGGTCAGCGCGGTCTACACGATGGTCCCCCACCTGAGCCGCCGGGCCGAGATCTTCTCGTTCCCGAACCCGTGGGTTCCGACCAACTACGGCGTCCCGGGTTCGCCCAGACGCGACCCGGCTCGAGTCGATTGGTTGGTGGTGGATCGTGCGGTACTCGACGCGCCCGCGAGCACGCTCCTCGCATCAGTCCTCGCGGGCCGCGCCGACGACGGCGGGCCGTTCACGGTCGTGTTGGACCGCGCTGGCGTGCTCGTTGCGCGCCGTGGCCGTGCGTGACCCGACGGACCTTCTTGCGTTCGACCTGATGCCGTAGCTTCTCGACCACCATGTCGAGCGCGACCTCGGGTGCTCGCGCCTGTGCCCGTGCGGTCACCGAGCCGCGGTGAAGGTGCACGGTCACCGAACATCGGGTGTGCTCGGCGACCCGCGGGTTGCGCTGATCGGAGAAGTCGATCTCTGCACGCGTTGCATCGGGAGCGATGCGCTCGATGCGGCCGAGCTTGCGCTGCGCGAGCGCTCGCAAACCCGAGGTGAGCTCGATGTTGTGGCTGCGTACGACGACGTCCACGTGCACTCCCCACTGGGGGCAACGCCCCACTGACCGGATGCGGGTCTCGCGCGGAGCATACGAGTGCGGGCGTCCCGCGTCATGGGGTGAAATGCCCGGGTACGCGTGGCCCGATCGCGCACCCCGGGGCCCGAGGTGCGGCCGAACCGGGGATCGGGGTCCGGGCCGCGGTGACCGCCACCAC
>JANOWV010000529.1:0-1885 GCA_031418075.1 Actinomycetes bacterium | reverse complement strand
GCGCGGCGGAACCCGAGGGTCTTGAGCAACGCAAGGTCGCGCCGCCGGCGGTGGACTGCGCTCACCAGACCATGGCCGAGGGCCACGACGCCGAGCAGGCCGAGGAAGCCCGCCAGGACCAGCAGGAGCGTCTCGAGCTGGCGGATCCGTTCGATCTCGGCCGGCAGCCGGGGCCCGAAGGAGGGGACGCCCCTGTCCTCGTTGCCGAGCAGTTCGAGGCGTTGGCGCTCGTCCGCCACGTTCACGCCGGGCCTGAATCGCACCAGGTTGCGGTGGTAGCCCTCGGGGTCGCCGATGCGGCGCAGGCCCGAGGGGGTGAGCAGAGCGCCGTCGGCGAGGGGCACCGCGTCGTCGACGCTCGGAAAGGCGACCTGCCCAACGACGCGAAACGGCACCGATCGGTCGCGGTCGTTCGCGGCCGCGGTGTCGCCCACCTCGATCCCGAGACGGTCGAGGGTGTCGCCCCCAAGGGCAATCTCGTCGTCCCGCCGCGGGGCACGCCCGTCGACGACGGCCGGAGCGATCGCCCCCTTCACCGGCCGCAAGGTCATCGCCTCGATCGCGCGACCCTCGATCCTCATCTGCACGAAGCTCGCCGTGGTCACCGCGGCCACCGCCGGGTCGCGGGCGAGCCGGCGGGCCGCGACGCTCGAGTGCGTGTCGAAGGTCCATCCCCACGACTCCGGGCTGGCCACGAGGCGGTCGAGGCTCGCGCCGAGTGCGAGGATCGCGATCACTCCGGCGAGGCCGGCAGCAGCCGCCACGAGCACCGAGCGCACCGGCACCGCGCCTCGGCCACGCCCCGGCTCGAGGGCGAAGCGCACACCGATCACCCCCGCGGGCCGCACACCGCGACGGGCCAGGCCGCCGGCGATCAACGACCGACGTGCTCTGTCTCCGGATGGCCCGACCCGGGCCATGGAGCGCCCCGCACTCCATGCCGCGAGCGCGCCGAGCGCGACGACGACCAGCACGATGCCCACGAACCCCCCGCCCAACACGAGTGGATCGAGGTTGATGCCCGGATCCGGCTCGGCACGCCGCCCGACACCGATCGGCATGAGCGGCGACGCCACCACCGCGACCACGACCGCGACCGCCGCGCCGAGCAACGCGATGGGAATCGTGTCGCCCGCGAGGACGGCGAAGCGCTGGGCGCCGGTCATCCCCAGCGCGCGGAGCGTCGACTCGTCACCCGTGCCGAGTGAGGCTCGGCGCCCCAAGGCCTGCCCCACGGAGACGAGACCTGCGAGACCCGCGACGACGGCGAACAGGAGCAAGCCCAGGGCCAGCACGTCGAGCGAGTCGCCCACCCCTTCGGTGAACGCCGCCGGCAGCAGGTTGACTCGCGGGTCGTCGACGGCCCGCTGGACCTCCCGGAAGAACGCCGAGACGCCGGCCTCGCCGACGTCGAGGCGCACGGCCACGACGCGCACCGGCGGGGAGCCGACCTGGTCCCGCGACGCGCGGAGCACCGCGCCCGGGAGGAAGAGGATCGCGCGGCCGTCACCCACCACGCTCAGGTCGAACGGGGAGCGGTACAGGCCGACGACTCGCAGCCGGAGCACTGGCCCCGCGGGATCCGGTTCGGGCCCGTTCATCTCGGTCAGGATCGCCGCCATCTGCTCGGGGGTGAACGTGAGGAGCTCGAGCGTGTCGCCCACCCCGACACCGAGGAGACGCGCGGGTGCTTCGCTGAGTGCGACTTCGCTCGGATCGCCCCGATGCTCGAAGCGGCCCTCGAGCAGTCTCCCCCGCTCGAATTCCTGATGCAGGCCGCCGTCGAGGTCGGCCACCGTATCGATGTAGGACGCTCCCGCCGGGTACACCGCCATCACCTGCAGGTGTGTCACGGCCTCGATCCCCGGCATGCGCGAGATCACCT
>JANOWV010000528.1:0-1760 GCA_031418075.1 Actinomycetes bacterium | reverse complement strand
GAGGACACCCGGGTCGCGATCCTCACGCTGGGCGCGGCCCGTCCGTTCCTGCTCCGCCCCTACGGCGGAGGGCACTCCCGCGATCTCCGCCCTGGATCGGGCGACCTGCTCGTGATGGGCGGTGCCTGCCAGCGCGACTGGGAGCACGCCGTTCCGAAGACCGCACACGCTGGACCGCGCATCAGCGTGTCGGTCCGCTGGACCTCGGGGCGGGGACCGGCCATCACGACGCTCGGGCCCCTCTAGCATCGCGTCCGTGCTCGACATGAAGGACGCCTGCGAGCAGTGCGCCGTGCCGCTGCCGGTCGACGCCGACTCGGCCCGGATCTGTAGCTTCGAGTGCACGTTCTGCGCACCATGCGCCAGCCGGATGGACGACCGATGCCCGAACTGCGGCGGCGAGCTGGTGACCCGACCACGCCGAGTCGCCTGACCTGACCGCCCGGCCGCGAGTCGTGGCCGGCAACCGTGGTGGGCGACCATGGTGCACCCCGCTCCCCTCCCCGACGCCCTCGAGGACCCATGCTGCGCTCCCTTGCTGACCTCTGCTTCCGCCGCCGACGGCTGGTGGTGCTCGCATGGGTCGCCGTCGTCGTCGCCCTCACGATGGCCTCGGGCTCGATCGGGAGCGCGTTCGAGGAAGGGTTCGGCTCAGGACAAGGCGACTCTGGTCGCGCCACCCAGCTCCTGGAGGCCCGCTTTCCCGCGCGCGCCGGCGACACGGGAGAGCTCGTCGTGTCCGCGCCCGATGGCATCGACAGCCCTGCGGCCCGGGCCGTCGTGGACGCCGTCCTCTCCAACATCCGCCGGGTTCCGGGTGTCACCGGGACGCTGAGCCCCTTCGAACCCAACGGTGCGCGACTCCAGGCGCGCGATCCATCAATCGCCTATGCCGAGATCGCGTTCGCCGAGCGCGCCACCAAGGTCCCCGCGGCAACGGCCGACGCCGTGCGAACACTCGCCGCAGATGCATCCACCGAAGCGGTGCAGCTCGAGGTCGGTGGCCGAATGTTCAACACGATGCAGAGCACCGGACCAGCCGAGGTGATCGGCCTGGGTGCCGCGATCATCATCTTGCTGCTCGCGTTTGGGTCCGTGCTCGCGATGGGGCTCCCGATCGCGATCGCGCTCTTCGGGATCGGTGCGGGCTTCGCGGTGATCTCACTGCTCTCACACGTCGCGACGGTCCCGGACTTCACGACCCAGCTGGCCGCGATGATCGGGTTGGGTGTCGGGATCGACTACGCGCTCTTCATCGTGACTCGCTTTCGCCAGGGACTCCACGATGGTCTCGAACCGCGCGAAGCGGTGCTGCTGGCGATCGATACCGCCGGAAGGTCCGTGCTCTTCGCCGGCGCGACCGTCGTGATCTCGTTGGGTGGGCTCTTCCTGATGGGGGTGCCGTTCATCCGTGGGCTCGGCGCGGGTGCAGCCGCCACGGTGCTGCTGATGATGATCGCCTCGATCACCCTGCTTCCCGCGCTGTTGGGCTTCACCGGCACCGGGATCGACCGCCTGCACCTCCCGGTCTTCCACCGGCACGAGGGCGCGACACGCACGAGCATCTGGTTCCGCTGGAGCCGGATGATCCAGGCCCGACCGTGGCCCGCGTTCGTGGGCGGCTTCGTCGTGCTCGTGGTGCTCGCGATCCCGATGCTCGGGATCCGGCTCGGCTTCTCCGACGCCGGGAACGATCCGCCCGCCGAGACCACGCGCCGCGCCTACGACCTCCTGTCCGATGGGTTCGGCCCCGGGTTCAA
>JANOWV010000527.1:0-3047 GCA_031418075.1 Actinomycetes bacterium | reverse complement strand
CGGCTGGAGCGCGCCGCGCGGCGGACCCGCACCGAACGTTGGGGTCCGCGGACCCTCGACGTCGACGTGTTGCTCGTCGGTGCCGAGACCGTCGACGAGCCGGACCTCACGGTCCCGCATCCTCGGCTCTGGGAGCGAGGGTTCGTCGTCGTGCCGCTGCACGAGGTCGCGCCGGAGCTCGTGTCCGCGGATCGTCTCGCGGCTGTCGCCGGGGACGAGGTGACACGCACCGATCTATCCTTGGTCCTCCCGACGTGACGAGGTCCCGGATGACCTCGCAGCAACCGGCACCCGCGAGGGCTGGATTGGAAGGGGACGCTGAGCCATGACCCGCCGCATCGCGCTCGTCGGCCCCGGTCGGGCCGGGGGTGCTCTGTGCCTCGCGCTCGTACGCCATGGCGACCGCGTGGTGTCGGTGGCCGGTCGAACGAGTGATGACCCGTCGACCCAAGCGGTGGCCGCGCGGTTCGATGCCGACGCGGTGGACGCCGCGGCGGCCGGTAGCGGTGCCGACCTCGTGGTGCTGGCACCACCCGACCGGGTCCTGGCCCAGGTGGCCCGCACCGTCGCGCCAGGGCTCGAGCCCGGCACGCTCGTCGTCCACCTCTCCGGCGCCCACGGCCTCGGCGTCCTCGCACCCGTCACCGAGCAGCAGCCCGGAGCAACCGCCGGCGCGCTGCACCCCCTGCAGACCCTGCCCTCGATCGAGGCGGGTGCCGACCGCCTCGCGGGCTCCTGGGCGGCCGTCGCCGGCGGACCAACGGTTGCCGCGATCGCCACCGACCTCGGGATGCAGGCGTTCGAGGTCACCGACGAGCGCCGCGCCGGCTACCACGCCGCGGCGTGCGTGGCCTCGAACCACCTCGTCGCGCTGCTCGGGCAGGTGGATCGGCTCGCCGCCTTCGTCGGGGTCCCACGCGAGGCATTCGAGCCCCTCGTTCGAGCGAGCGTCGAGCACGCAATCGCACTCGGTCCAGCGCGGGCTCTCACGGGTCCCGTCGCGCGCGGCGACGCGGCGACGGTTGCCGCGCATCTCGCGGCGATCCCCGACGAAGAACGTCGCGCCTACCGCGCGATGGCGGACGCAGCGCGGGTGCTCGCGGCGCGTGACGATCCCGAGCTGGTGGAGCTCCTCACGGTGGGAGACGACGGATGAGGACGGTGCAGACGATCGCCGACGTCCGGTCGACGTGCGACGAGTGGCGCCGCGCGGGTGCGGTGGTGGGGCTCGTGCCCACCATGGGCGCGTTTCATGCCGGCCACCGCTCGCTCATGGAGATCGCTCGAGAGGAATGCGACCGCGTCGTCGTGTCCCTCTTCGTGAACCCGACGCAGTTCGCGCCCAACGAGGACCTCGCCGCGTACCCGCGCGATCGCGAAGGCGACGAGGCGGTAGCAGCATCGGCTTGCGCAGATCTGCTCTTCGCACCCGACGTCGCCGAGATCTACCCGGAGCCGGGACGAACGACGGTGCACGTCGAGGGGCTCACGGCGAGACTCTGCGGCGCGGACCGGCCGACGCACTTCGACGGCGTCACCAGCGTGGTGACGAAGCTGTTCATGATCACGGGACCGTGTCGTGCCTACTTCGGACGCAAGGATGCGCAGCAGCTCGCGGTCGTCCGGCGCATGACCAGCGACCTGAACCTTCCCGTCGAAGTCATCGGCTGTCCGCTCGTGCGCGAACCCGACGGCGTCGCGATGTCGAGCCGCAACGTGTACCTCGGCGAAGAGGGACGCGCCGCCGCGGGCGCGCTCTTCCGGTCGCTGTGCGTCGGTGCCGACGCAGTGGAGGCGGGGTTGCGCGACGCGGCCGCGCTCCGTTCGGTGATCGCGGCCGAGCTCTCCGGCGATCCTCTCATCGGCGTGGAATATGTGGAGGCAGTCGACCCCGCGACACTCGAACCGCGGACCGATCTCGACGGCGCGACGCTCATCGCCGTCGCGGCTCGGGTCGGGCCGGCACGACTCATCGACAACACGACCATCGAGGTGGTCGGCGCGTCTGTCACCGCGGATCTCGGCGTCGTCGCCGACGGCGACATGTATGTGCCGGTCGCCAGGGTCGCCCCGTAGGCTCGACGGATGCTGGACGTACTCGTGCTCGGCGGGGGGGTTGCCGGGCTGTCGGCGGCCGTCCGGGCCGCGCGGGCCGGACACTCGGTTGCGGTCGTGACCAAGGCCGTGCTCGGCGCGTCGGCCACGCAGTACGCCCAGGGTGGGGTGGCCGCGGTGCTCGACCCGGGCCACGACTCGCCCGAGCTGCACCTTGCCGACACGCTCGCTGCCGGGGCCGGGTTGTGCGACGTCGATGCCGTGCGCCTGATGGTGACCGAAGGGCCGACCCGCATCCGTGAGCTCATCGCGATGGGTGCCCACTTCGATGAGGACGGCGCCGACTATGCGTTCACCCGGGAGGGTGGGCACAGCGTGGCGCGGATCCTCCATGCCGGCGGCGACGCGACCGGCGCCGAGATCGAGCGCGCACTCGTCGCGGCGGTGAAGGCAACCGCTACCGAGATCCGCCAGCGATGGTTCGCGCGCGACCTGCTGATCGAAGACGGCCGTGCCGTCGGCGTCGTCGCCCTCGACCCCGACCGCGTCGAGCACGAGATCCGGGCCCGGCACACGATCGTCGCCACGGGTGGCGCGGGGCAGTGCTTCGCCGTCACGACGAACCCTTCGCTGTCCACGGGGGACGGGATCGCGATGGCGTTGCGCGCCGGGGTCGCGGTCGCCGACGTCGAATTCATGCAGTTCCACCCGACCGCCTTGCACCACCCGTCGATGCCGCGACCGCTGCTCTCGGAGGCGCTGCGAGGCGAAGGCGCGATCCTGCGCGACGAGCACGGCGAAGCGTTCATGGCAACGGAGCATCCACTCGCTGACCTCGCACCGCGCGACGTCGTCGCGCGGGCGATCGCGCGACGATGTGTGGAACGCGGGCTCGACAACCTGTGGCTCGACGCCCGCCCGATCAAGGGATTCGCGGCGCGGTTCCCAACGGTCTGGGCGTCGTGCCAGGCGGCCGGCCTCGACCCGACGAG
>JANOWV010000526.1:0-3403 GCA_031418075.1 Actinomycetes bacterium | reverse complement strand
CGACGGACTCCACCGACGGCGTGCAGCGCGACCTCACCGGCGTGCTCTGTGGCGACATCACCCAGATCCCGGCCGACCAGATCCCCGCCTGGATCCTCCAGAACCTCATCAAGGACCTCACGCTCGGACTTCCCGACGGCGGGATCCTCACCGGGACCGTGGTCGTCACGAGTGCCGGCGCCGTGGTGTTCGTGCCGGGGCCGACGCCACCGTCCGGCGGTGGCGGTGGCGGTGGCGGTGGGAGTGGCCCGGTCGTGGCCGCGCCGCAGATCGACGACCCACCGATCGCCGTCGACTACGGGGCGTTCGGAGCCGAGGCCGCCGGCCCGCTCACCTTCAACCCGTCGAGCAGCATCGATGTGCTCGAAGGGACCAGCGCCTACTTCGTGGTACGAGTGGTGCCAGGGTTCAGCGGGAACGTCTACGTGGTCTTCGTGACGCTGCCCGAAGACGTGGGCCGGGTATGCAGCACCCCTGCGAACGACTGCAACAACGTGCATGTCCGCGGCGCGGAGCATCCGGCCTATCGATACGCCGCGGACACCGTCTTCACCTTCGCCGCGGACAGCTTTGCCGGGTGCGATAGCGCCTTCTGCGCTTCTTCGGTCGTGCATTCGGATGACATGTCGTTCTACCTGGAGAACGAAGCCGGTGACCTCACATCGGACACCGTGGCGGTCGCCGTGAACGTCGAAGAGGAGATCTTGACCTGCGCCGAAGGGGTCACAGCGTCCTGCTGACGGAGTACATGACGACTCGCCGCTGAGCGCCGGGTACCCTCGATCGCATGGCCGACCAGGCGGACTTCGCCGAGCTCGCGATGCCGTTCATGGACCAGCTGTACGGCGCCGCGCTCCGCATGACGCGCAACCCGTCGGATGCCGAGGACCTCGTGCAGGAGACGTACCTCCGCGGCTACCGCGGGTTCGGTGGGTTCAAGGCCGGCACCAACCTCCGGGCCTGGCTCTTCAGGATCCAGACCAACACCTACATCAACACCTATCGGGCCAAGAAGCGTCGCCCCGACGAGACCGAGCTCGACGACAAGGAGGACTACGTCCTCTATCGGCGCATCGGAGGGCTCGAAGCCGCGGCCGCCGAGCGCACACCGGAGTCGGAGGTGCTCGACGCGATGCCTGACGAAGCCGTGAAGCAGGCGCTCGAAGCGCTGCCCGAGCAGTTCCGCATGGCGGTGCTCCTCGCCGATGTCGAGGGGTTCTCCTACAAGGAGATCGCCAAGATCATGGACGTCCCCGTCGGCACGGTGATGAGTCGGCTGCACCGGGGAAGAAAGCAGCTCCAGGCGCGGTTGTTGGACTTTGCCCAGGAACGTGGGCTCGTACCCGAACCGGCCGGCCGGCCGGCGGCGTGAGACGCTGAGGAAGCAGAGATGGACTGCGACAAGGCGTTCCACCGCATGTACCACTACCTCGACGGTGAGCTCACCGTCTGGCGTCGGTGGGTCATCACCCGCCACCTCGCCCAGTGCCCACCCTGCGGACAGGGCTTCGAGTTCGAGATCGAGCTCCGCCAGGTGATCGCCACCCGGTGCCGCGACGAGTGTCCCGACCACCTCCGTCGGCGGATCGTGGAGTCGATCAGCATGGAGTGGACCGAGACCAACCCGGACTGAACGCCCCGCGCCGACGCTGCTCGCGCCGGCAGCGCGGATGCCGAGCGGCGCGCGCGTCGACCTACAGTGACGACAGCACTCCACCCGCGGAGAGGAAGGACGGCGCACCCGATGCTCGCAGGCGCTCAGTACCACTGGTTCTACTGGATCGCGCCGATCCTGGCGATCAGCTTTGTCGCGATGGCGCTCGGGCTCTCGAGCGGCTACATCCGCAAGGTGCTCATCCCCAGGTACCGGGGCAAGCGCGTCGAATGACCGCACCGGCGCCCGCGTCGCTCGGTCCCGACGCGGGAACGAGTCCGGGTGTGGGCAACGCGGTCGACTGGGGCCTCGCGTCGCGCGTCGCCCGGCGCGTGGCCGGACGCGAACAGCTCGCCGACTCGTATCTCGCGCGCTCGCTCGAAGCTGACTTCGCCGACGTCACCGAAGAGGCCGAGGCGCTCGTCGGCGCGCACACCGGTCTCGTGACAGGCAGTCGCGCGGTGGCCTCCGTGGTCGACCGCGGCTCGTGGGTCGACGCGAACGTCGCGTCGATGCGGCGTCTCCTCGCCCCGCTCACCGATCGGATGGGCGGTCGCGTGGCGTCGGGTCCGTTTGCCGCGGTCGGACGCAGCGTCACCGGCACCGAGCTCGGTCTGCTCCTGGGATGGTTCAGCCAGCGTGTCCTCGGGCAGTACGACCTGCTCGTGCCGGACGACAGCGACGCGGCCGCGCCCGGCGCCGACACGGTCGACGGCGACGCGGTCTACTACGTGGGAGCGAACATCCTCGCGCTCGAGAAGCGCTTCGCGTTCCGCCCTCGCGACTTCCGACTCTGGATCGCGATCCACGAGGTGACGCATCGGGCGCAGTTCCTCGGCGTCCCGTGGATGCGCGGGTACTTCATGAACCTCGTCGAAGGCGCGCTCGGTGGCGTCGAACCCGATCCGCGCAAGATCGTCGCCGCGTTGGTGCGGGCGGCCAGCGAGATCCGCAATGGGCAGAACCCGCTCGACGAAGGCGGGATCGTCGCACTTCTCGCCACACCAGAACATCGCGAGACGCTTGCGAAGGTGCAGGCACTGATGTCGGTGCTCGAAGGCCACGGCAATCGCGTGATGAACGAGCTGGGTCACGTCCACGTGGCCGGGCAGGCGCGCATGGCGAGCGTGCTGCAAGCACGTCGACGGACCCAGGGTCTCAGCGGACTGGTCACGAAGCTCGTAGGTATCGACTCCAAGCTCCGGCAGTACGAGGTCGGCGAGGCGTTCGTCGCCGCCGTCGAACGCGAAGCCGGACCGCGAGGCCTCGACCCGGTGTGGAAGAGCCCCGAGATGCTGCCGACCGTCGCCGAGCTCTCGGTTCCGACCGAGTGGCTGGCGCGAGTCGATCGGGGCGAGCCGGCGCCCGCTTCGCCTTGACGGCGCTCTGGTGACGGCGCGCGTCGCGCCGACCGTGCACGCCGACGCCTTGACCGGCGTCTGGGAGCAGCTGGTCGGGCTCGCTGGGCTTGCCGGTCCGGTCGTGGTCGGTTGCTCCGGCGGACCCGACTCGATCACGCTGCTCGCGGTCGCGGTGGCCTCTGGACTCGACCCGGTGGCGGTCCATGTCGACCACGGACTGCGCACCGGGAGTGCCGCGGAGGCCGACGTGGTCGAGCGCGTGGCCGGCGCACTCGGCAGCTCCTTCCGTGCGGTGACCGCGACGGTCGAGCCCGGTGCCAACCTCGAAGCGCACGCGCGTGATAGCCGTTATCGAGCCCTGGAGCGAGCGGCCGACGAGGTCGGCGCC
>JANOWV010000525.1:0-5423 GCA_031418075.1 Actinomycetes bacterium | reverse complement strand
CCTGCACCTGCACCTGCACCTGCACCTGCACCTGCACCTGCACCTGCACCTGCACCTGCACCTGCAGCTGCCGCATGAGGTGAGCCGAGCGCTCGTTACCCGTCGAGGGGGCCCATGCCGGCTTTGAGCTGCGCGATGGCGTCGATGGGGCCGGGGTCGACGTCGTTGTCGAGCGCGAGGTAGCACGACACCCAGGAGCCGAGGTACATCAGGTCGAGGAGCTGCGCGAGGCGGCCCTCACCCTCGGCCTCGACCTCGAGCACCTGCACGAAGATCTCGTCGAGCATCTCGCGGGCGAGCCCGATCTGCTTGGCGAGACGACCGTGCTCGAAGCCATGGCGTAGCTGCACGAGGGTGAACACCTGGCGGGTCACGTCGCCGTGCTGGCCCCACGCGCAGATCTCGTTGTGGTTCAGCTCGGGGAACGCGGCCCAGAACGAAGGTGCCTTCGCGTTCTCGTTGACGTCGTTCTTGAACCGACGGGCCGCGACCGCGCCGATCGCGCCACCGCCGTAGACGAGCGGCATCGTGCGACCGATGCGGCGGGCGAGCTCGCGCGCCGGGTTCTTCGCGCCCTCGACCTCCGGTCGGCATTGGTCTCGTCGACGCTTGAGCTGCTGCTGGGCCTTGACGAGCAGCGCGTGGCCCTCGGGGAGCATGCCCATCCGGAAGAGCACGACGAACAACGGCGCGACCAGCGCGCCGAGCGCGGCGCGGGGGACGGGGATGTCGGTCGGGCACGGGATGTGCAGGCCACCACGCTCGGACGCGAGCTCGGCGAGGGCTCCCCCACTCGCGATGGTGACGACGTGGGCGCCGGAATCGAACGCACCGCGCGCCATCGACACCGTCTCCTCGGTGTTCCCCGAGAATGACATCGCGAACACGAGCGTGCGGGGTCCGACGAACCCGGGCGTGCGGTACTGCTTGAGCACTACGACCGGCACCGGGAGCGACGACGCCACTGCGGCGAGGACATCGCCAGCGATGCCCGAGCCACCCATCCCCAGCACGGCGATCGAGTCGACCGCGTCGGGCTTCGGGAGCGTCGAAAGGTCGCGCGAGCCCGCGAGCTCGTGCGCGGCGTCGAGCTGCTCGGGGAGCGCGGCGACCGCGTCGAGGAACCCGATGGAGTCGACGGCCACCGGTGCTACGCCTCTGGCGTGGCCGGCGCCGGTGGCGACGCCGAGGCGTCGAACGTGGGCGAGATGCCGTCGCTCGCGGCCTTCGCGGCGAGGCGATCATGCTCAGCGTCGTCGACGGTCTCGGCCTCGTCGATCAGCATGATCGGGATGTCGTCACGCACGGCGTAGCGACGCTTCAGCCGGGGGTTGTACAGGGAGGACTCGTCCTCGAAGTAGAGGAGCGGCCCCTTGTCCTCAGGGCAGGCCAGGATCTCGAGCAGTTGCGGGTCGAGCGCCACGTTCGTCTCCAGTTCTCGGGCGATCACCTTCTCGGGCGATCACCTTCTCGGGCAACCAGGTTCTCGGGTAACCAGGGTCTCGGGCGACCAGGTTCAGTCTGCCTCGCCGGCGACGATCGCGAGCACTTCGGCGGTGTGCTCGGCGCACGACTCGGCGTCGGCGGCCTCGAGGTTGAGGCGCAGGAGCGGCTCGGTGTTGCTGGCCCGGAGGTTGAACCACCAGTCCCCCAGGTCCACGGTGAGCCCGTCGAGCTGGTCCTGGT
The DNA here is from genome assembly GCA_031418075.1 of Actinomycetes bacterium. GTDB lineage: Bacteria > Actinomycetota > Acidimicrobiia > IMCC26256 > PALSA-555 > DASUAO01. The sequence goes on along the minus strand of JANOWV010000525.1, from coordinate 3,737 downwards.
CGGCATGCGCGAAGGCCGTCGAGACCTGCTCGATCGACGCCGCGGGGTCCGCAACCTGTCGGTTGATCTCGCCCGACGCCGAGTACCGCTCCAGCGACGTACGAAGCTCCGAGAGTGGGATCCCGGCGCGCGACAGCGTCTCCAGGACGACCAGGGCCGCAATCAGCCCGGAGTCGGCGCGGAAGTTGTCGCGGAAGTAGTAGTGGCCGGAGTGCTCGCCCCCGAAGATGGCGCCGGTCTCGGCCATCACCTCCTTGATGAAGGAGTGGCCGACACGGGTGCGCACCGGCGTCCCGCCGAGCTCACGCACGATCTCGGGCACCGTCTTCGAGCAGATGAGGTTGTGCACCACGGTGCGATCGGCGACGGTCACGTCCGCTGCGGAGTCGCTGGAGTTCACCCGCTCGAGGATCGCCCGGGCGACGATCGCCGTCGTCAACGAACCGCTCACCGGCTGCGCGCGGTCGTCGACCAGGAAGACCCGGTCGGCGTCGCCGTCGAACGCGAGACCGACGTCGGCGCCCGTCGCCGCGACCTCGCGCTGGAGGTCGACGAGGTTCTCGGGCTGGATCGGGTCGGCCGGATGGTTCGGGAAGGTGCCGTCGAGCTCGGCGAAGATGATGCTGAAGTCGAACGGGAGACCGTCGAACACCGCGGGGACCACGAGTCCACCGATGCCGTTGGCCGTGTCGGCGACGACCCGGAGCGGGGCGAGCGTGGAGATGTCGACGAAGGAGCGGACGTGCTCCACGAACTCGGGGAGCAGATCGCGGTGCTCGACGCGGCCGGGCTGGTCGGCGCGTTCGAGCAACCCGTCCTCGACCGATGCCTTCACCTGACGCAGGCCCGTGTCCTCACCTACCGGTGCGGCACCCGCTCGGCAGAGCTTGATGCCGTTGTACTCGGCCGGGTTGTGGCTCGCCGTGAACATCGCGGCCGGCGCGTCGAAGTGCCCGGCGGCGAAGTACACCAGGTCGGTCGATGCCAACCCGAGGTCGACGACGTCGGCGCCCGCAAGCGTCGCTCCTTCGATGAACGCAGCCACGAGCGACTCGCCGCTGGGTCGGGCATCGCGACCCACGAGCACCCGACCGGCTCCGGTGAAGCCCACGAACGCGTTTCCGACCCGGTGCGCGACCGACTCGTCGATCTGGTCGGGATAGATCCCGCGGACGTCGTAGGCCTTGAAGATCGCGTCGAGGGCACTCATGCGCGGATCACTTCACTTCTGCGTCGGGGGGCCGGCCGCACCGGCGGACCTCAGGAGGCGTCGTCGACGGTGGAGCCGGACGACGCGTCCGAGGGTTCCATGGTACCGGCCTCTTCCTGGTCGCTCGCTCCGTCGCTGATTCGGCGGCGGCGCCACGGGAGCACGATCATGAGCCCCACCACGACCACCCCAGCCGCGGTGCCCGCTCGGCCGAGCCATTCGGCGCCCGTCGAGGAGAACGTGAGCGTGACGTGCTTCGACGTCGGCACCACCACCATGAAGTTCGGGGTCGCACGGTACGGACCGGCGGCGCCGTCGGCTTTCCAATTCGGGAACCACGACTCCTTGATGATCACGGGGACACCGGTGCGGGATACGTCGAACGAGATCGACGTGTCGTCGCGTGCGATGCGGGAGACACGCACTGCCGGCAGCGGTCGGTCGGGGCGGGACCGGGCCGCACGCGTACCGGCGCGCTGCCACGAGGCTGGGCCGTCGTCCACGAGCGGGCGGTCGAGCGCAGCGGCGTCGTCGAACCACGGGACGCCGATGCAGTCCTGCCATTCGTGCACGATGAGGTGCTCGGGGTCGAGCCCGATCTTCACGAGACGACGACGGCACGCGGCTTCGTCGGCGGCGCTGAACTCGTCGACGACGACCGGCTGGTTGCGGAGCCCCTCGACGAGTGGCGAGTCGGCCACCCGGTAGATGCTCCACCCGGTCGGGGCGGCACCGTCGAGGTCGGGCGAGGTGGTGACGAGCCGCAGGCGATCGTCGGCGTCGGCGAGCTGCTTCGAGCTGTCGGAATGCACCGCGAGATAGCGGACGCCGAGCACCTGGAGCCACCGGACGCCAAGCGCGAAATCGGTCTGCGTGCGGTACTGGATGCCGCGCACTGCCCCCGACGAGTTGCCCGGCGCCGCAAGCGCGGCCGTGGCCATGAAGTGGTATGGGGTTGTGGCCGACGCCTCGTAGTAGACGCCCTCCATCGACCCGATCCGCCCGTCGGTCCAGTACGGCAGGAGCATCAGCGCGAGCGGTGAGCCGTACACGTTCAGCTGGCTGTTGCCCTCCCAGAGCAGGCGGCCCGGCGGCAGACCGTCGGCCGCGTCGATGAACGCCCGGTACTCGTCGTACTGCTTCGGCGGCGTCGCGCCGTCGCCGGTGGTGTCCTCATAGCCGCGGAAGTTCCACCGGATCCAGTACGGGAGGAATGACTTGTTCCGGTCGAGCGCAACAAGGGTGCCCACACCGAGCAGCACGGTGAGTGCGCCTGCGACGCCGAGCGCGACCAGCCGGGTGGACCGCGCCGCGCGCGCCGGTTCGTCATCGCGCGCGACCATCGCCCGGCGTGCGAGCCACGCCGAGCCGCGGATGATCTCGGCAACACCCAGGCCCATGAGCAGGAAGATCCCGAGGTACCAGAACGGCAGGAAGCGCAGGTTCCACGCGGGCGTGGCCTGGATGTCCTCCCAGAACCGGAAGAAGAGGCCGCCGGTGGCGGCGATCGCGATCACGACGAACGTCGGGACGCGGCGATGGACCAGACCGCCGATGATGGCGATCGCGATGAGCAGCGTCGCGCCCCAACGCCACGGCTCGAAGCTGTCGAAGTCGAAGAGGTAGTTCGGGAAGAGGTAGTCGCTGTACTGGGTGATGGGCGTATAGCGCATGTCCGTCGTGTACTGGAGCACCGACAGCAGGGGGAAGGTCCAGATCGCGGTGAGCAACGCGCCGATGCCACCGATCGCCGCGGCACGCCGCAGTGTCGACCACGGTCGGGAGCCGAGCCACACGATCAGCGCACCCGCGATCGCGAACACGGCGACCACCAGGTGGCTCATCACCGTCACCGCGAGGAGGATCGCCGGCAGCCACATCCGCCGTCCGGTGCGCAGCGATGCCGCAAGCGTCCCGAAGAACGCGAGCATCGCGGCGAGCGCGATCGTGAAGGAGTACTCGCCGGCGAGGGTGCTCGCGAGCGAGCCGCCTGCGATGTGCTGGTTGAACGCGATCGACTTGGCTGCCTCTGTGGTACCCGGGTCGCCGTTGAAGAAGAGGAACGCGGTCGCCGCGACCGCGAACGCTGCGGGAGCCGGCCGAGGCAAGCGCAGACCACGGGCGAACACGTACGCGCCGATCGGCAGCAGGAGTGGCCCCGCGATGGTGCCGAGCTTGAACGCAACGTTGTAGGGCGCGACGAGGTCGAGGGCGACGATCAGCAGCGCAGGGATCGGGAAGTAGAACTGGCCTGCCGGGAACCCGCCGTAGAAGTCGGGCGACCACCCCGACAGGCGGAATGGCAGCAGGTGGTCGCGCAGGTAGGCGGGCCACCACACGTGCGCGGCGGTGTCGCCACCCGAGGCCGTGGTGTTGCGGAACAGCAGGTTCGGCTCGAGCTGGACGAAGATGAACGCGCAGCACGCGGCGAGGATGAGGAGCCCGATCCAGGTATCGAGTCGCGTCCACCAGGGATCGCCCGGAGCGCCGAGTGCCGGATCCCCGTCGCCCGAGTCTCCGAGTGCCA
>JANOWV010000524.1:0-2610 GCA_031418075.1 Actinomycetes bacterium | reverse complement strand
CGACGACACCCGCCGCACGTTGGCGCTCGAGGCCTTTGCCCGCACCGCCGCCTACGACGCCGCGATCGTGCGCTGGCTCCAGGACGATGCGCTGCTGCCGCGCCATGTCGTGCTGCCGCTGGTGCGCACCGAGGAGACGCTCCGATACGGCGAGAACCCCCACCAGGAAGCGGCCCGCTACCGCCTCTCGGGGACCAGCAGCTGGTGGGATCGCGTCGTCCAGCACAGTGGACTCGCGCTCAGCTACCTCAACTACTACGACGCTGACGCGGCGTGGCGCCTCGTGCACGACCTGGACTTGGGGGATCGGGGCTCGGGCGCGCCGGCTTGCGCCATCATCAAGCACGCGAACCCGTGCGGGGTCGCGGTCGCCGACGACCTCGCGACCGCGTATCGACGGGCCCTCGAGTGCGACGAGCGTTCCGCGTTCGGCGGGATCGTCGCGCTGAACCGCCCCCTCGATGCCGCGACCGTCGAGCTGATGGCGGCCGGACCGCAGGCGGACGTCGTGCTCGCGCCGTCGTACGAAGACGGCGCGGTCGACGCCCTCGTCGCGAAGCGCAAGAACACCCGGATCCTCGAAGGCCCGGCGCCCGAAGCCGCGACGATCGACATCCGCCAGATCTCCGGCGGCTTCCTCGTGCAAGCACCACACCATTTTGCGGCCGGGCGCGACGACTGGCGGGTGGTCACGAAGGCCGCGCCCACCGACGCGCAATGGCGCGACGCCGAGCTGGCCTGGCGGATCTGCGGCCACGTGAAGTCGAATGCGATCGTGCTGGTGAAGGACGGCCAGGCGGTCGGCATCGGCGCGGGGCAGCAGAACAGGGTCGAGTCGGGGGAGATCGCCGCGAAGAAGGCCGCAGGTCGCGCCGAGGGCGGTGCCTGCGCGAGCGACGCGTTCTACCCGTTCCCCGACGGCGTCGAGGCTGCCGCGGCCGCCGGTGTCGCGGTGGTGGTCCAGCCCGGCGGCGCCATGCGCGACGAGGAGACCACGGCTCGTGCCGACGAGCTCGGGCTGGCGATGGTCTTCACCGGCGAACGACACTTCCTCCACTGATGACGGCGGAGCTGCTCGACGGGAAAGCGTTCCTGGAGGCGACCAAGGCGCGGCTCGCGACCAGGGTCGCGGCGCTCCGCGAGCTGGATGTCGTCCCCGGCCTCGGCACGATCCTCGTGGGCGACGACCCGAACAGCCACGCCTACGTGCGGGGCAAACGGGAAGCGTGCGAGGAGATCGGGATGACCTCGCACCATCGCGAGCTCCCGGCGGACTCGTCCCAGCAGCACCTGCACGCCGAGATCGACCAGCTCAACCGTGACCCCGAGGTCGACGGCTTCATCGTCCAGCTCCCCCTCCCGGACCCGCTCGACGAGGAGTCCGCACTCCTCGCCGTGGATCCGGACAAGGACGCCGACGGCCTGCACCCGGTGAACCTCGGGCGCCTCGTCATGGGTGTTCCCGCCCCCCGGCCGTGCACGCCGCTCGGCATCCAGGCGCTCCTCGAGACCCACCGTGTACCCATCGCGGGAGCCCACGTCGTGGTCCTCGGCCGGGGTCTCACGATCGGCCGGCCGCTCGCTCTGCTCCTCGCGCTCAAGGAGCCGAACGCCAACGCTGCGGTGACCGTCGTCCACACCGGCGTGGCCGACCTGGGCTCCTACACCCGCCAGGCCGACATCCTGGTGGCCGCAGCGGGGCGTCCCTCGATCGTCATGCCGGACATGGTCAAGCCTGGTGCGGCGGTCGTCAGCGCCGGGATCACGATGGACGGCCGACGCCTGGTCCCCGACGTCGACGAAGCCGTCGCCGAGGTGGCCGGCTGGATCACCCCCCGCCTGGGTGGTGTGGGGCCCACCACGATCGCGATGCTGCTCTCGAACGCCGTGGCTGCAGCGGAGCGGCGAGCGGCCCGACCGGGCGGGGCCGGGTCGCCCGGCGCCGAGCGAGCGTGACCATGAGGCCAGAGCGGCGAGCGGGAGATTCCGGCAACATGTCGGGGCCCAACCCGTGAGGACGATCCTGCGCATGACCGAATCCATCCCCGAGCCCGTCGCCGGGACCTGCCCGCAGTGCGGGAACCCGGTGGCCGCCGTCCTGGTGCGCTGCTCGTCGTGCGGCTTCAGCCTGGCCGGCGTCGGCGGTCGCCCCGGACCCTTCTCGCGCGCCACGATCGTGTGGACCGCGATCGGCTTCCTCGCCGTATACCTCGTTACCCTCTGGATCGTCGCGCTCGCGCGCTGAGCTCCCGAGCTCCCCAGTCGCTGTCACCCCAGGCCACCGCCCTTCCAGGAGGAGAACCACGATGCCCGAGAAGATCACCCTCGTCGACGGTGCGCTACGAGTCCCCGACGACCCGATCATCCCGTTCATCGAGGGCGACGGCACCGGCGTCGACATCTGGCCGGCGGCCCAGCTCGTGCTCGACGCGGCTGCCACGAAGCACGGTAAGTCGATCGAGTGGATCGAGGTGCTCGCGGGTCAGAAGGCGTTCGACCAGACGGGCGAGTGGCTCCCCGAGGCGACGGTGGCGTCGTTCCGGGAGCACCTGATCGGGATCAAGGGGCCGCTCACCACGCCGATCGGCGGCGGCATCCGCAGCCTCAACG
>JANOWV010000523.1:0-4144 GCA_031418075.1 Actinomycetes bacterium | reverse complement strand
TAGAACGCCGGGTCCTCGGCGTGGTACAGCGCACAGTTCGTCGTGGCCGGGTCCGCGTCGGCGGGAAGTGGAACACCGAGCTGGCCGCCACCGTCGGCCGTGAGCTCGCACGCCTTCAGGTTCGCGGGTGCTTCCCCGTAGTACTCGGACTCCTGGGCCTGTACGGGTGGGGACGTGATCCAGTTGATCCACTCGTACGCACAGCTCGGGTGCTTGGCCTTGGCCTGCACGAACCAGTTGTCGGACCACGCAGTGGCGCCTTCTTCGGGGATCGCGGTCTCGATCGGCGGGGCGGCATCGTCGGCCCGAATGAGATTTGCCTGGTATTCCCAGGTTGCACCTACGACGCTGCTGGCCTTGGTGAAGGCCTCCTGCTCCTTGGTCGCGCTGTCCCAGTACTCGCCGATGTTGGCCTTCTGCTCCTTGAGCAGAGCCACCGCGGCAGCGAACTGCTTCTTGTCGAGCGCATACGGGTCGGTGATCCCGAGTTCGGGCTGCGTCTTCGAGAGGTACAGCGCGGCATCCGCGATGTAGATCGGGTTGTCAGGCGCCGTGACCTTCCCGGCGTACTGGTCGGAGCCGTCGAACACGACGCTCCACGACGTGGGTGCCGGGGTGACGTCGTCGACGTTCCACATCAGGAGGTTTGCGCCCCATCCGTGCGGTACGCCGTAGGTCTTGCCCTTGTAGCTGTTCCAGGCCTGGTTCTTCATGAAGTCGGCGAGGTCGTTGTAGTTGGTGAGCTTGCTCAGCTTGATCGGCGCAGCGTCGCCGTTGACGATGCTGCGAAGTGCCGAGTCGCCCGATGCCGAGACGACGTCGTACTGGCCGGTCGCGAAGAGCTGGAACGCCTCGTCCGACGTGTTGAACGTCTTCACCGAGGCCTTGCAGCCTGTCTCCTTCTCGAACGGAGTAACCCAGTCGTAGGCCTTGTCCGTCGAGCCGTCTTCGGCATAGCCCGCCCAGGCGAGGATGCTCACCTTGCCCTCGTTCTTGCCCTTCGTCGTCACGCGCGCTCCTGCTGGAGCGGCGAAGACGAACGCCAAGGCAGCTGTGAGGCCGAGTGCGACCCACCGCCGTCGGTTCATGTCATTTCTCCCTGTTCGAGCCCGAGTCGGGCATGTCGGTTTCGGTTGCGATCGTGATGGGGAGCGCGTGCTCCCGGCGGAATACGAGGGTGACCGGACGACCGCGTGCCGTGAGGGCATCGGTCGAGGTGATGGTGAGGTTCTGACGGTCGACGATGAGCTCGGTGCCAGCATCCAGCGTCACGCGGTACCGGGTCTCGGAACCGAGGTAGAGCACGTCACGGATGCTCCCCGGCGCGGCGATCTCGCCGTCGTTCGCCACCTCTCCGGGTTCACCCAGGCGGATCTTCTCGGGTCGGATGCCAACGGGTGAGGGGCTCCCGAGCAGCGTGTTGGCCGCATCGCCGCTGAGGACGTTGGACGTGCCCACGAAGTCGGCGACGAACGGTGTCGTGGGGCGCTCGTAGATCTCTGCGGGGCTCGCGATCTGCTCGACGCGTCCGTTGCTGAACACCGCGATGCGATCGCTCATCGTGAGGGCTTCGCCCTGATCGTGTGTCACGAGGACGAATGTGATCCCGACCCGTTGCTGGATCTGCTTGAGCTCGACCTGCATCTCTTCGCGGAGCTTGCGATCCAGCGCGGCGAGCGGCTCGTCGAGGAGCAGCACGCGCGGCCGGTTGATCAGGGCTCTCGCAAGGGCGACGCGTTGACGCTGCCCGCCGGAGAGCTGCCCGGGCTTGCGGTCCTCGAACCCGTTGAGACGAACTACGTCGAGTGCCTCGTCGACGCGCGTCGCCCGCTCCCCCCGGGGAACCTTCTTGACCTTCAGCCCGTACTCGATGTTCTTCGCCACCGTCATGTGGGGAAACAGCGCGTAGTCCTGGAAGACCGTGTTCACGTCGCGGTCGAACGGTGGCCAGGTCGTGACGTCGCGGCCTTCGAGGAACACTCGGCCGGAGGTCGGGAGCTCGAAGCCGGCGATCATCCGAAGCATCGTGGTCTTGCCCGACCCGGACGGCCCGAGCATGGTGAGGAATTCGCCCTGGCGGACGTCGAGGTCGACCTCGTCGACCGCGAGCACCGTGCCGAATCGCTTCGTGACCCGCTCGAGGCGCACGGCGATGTCGGCGGACATCGTCGCGGTGGCGCCCACAGGGCCGCGCGTCGAGACCTGATCGTCCACGTCGGCGATTCCCCCTCTTTGCCTCGGTTGAACAGTGCCGGGACGATACACGCGGTTCGCCCACCCAATCGCCTGCCCGCGTTCCGACGCTGCCGGGCCTACGCTGCGGCCCATGCAGGCCGACGATCTCATCCTGGTCTCCGTCGATGACCACATCTGCGAGCCGGCCGACATGTTCGACGGTCATGTTCCCGATCGATTTCGGGAGCAGGCACCGCGCGTCCGGGACCTTCCCGATGGAACGCAGCAGTGGTACTTCGGCGAGGTCGCGGGCCGGAACCTCGGGCTCAACGCGGTGGCGGGCAAGCCACCCGAGATGTTCAACGTGAACCCGATGCGCTACGACGACATGCGCCCCGGCTGCTACCTCGTCGACGAGCGGGTGCGGGACATGTCGGCGGGCGGTCAGCTCGCCGGCCTCAACTTCCCGAACTGGACCGGGTTCGCCGGCCAGGTGCTGAACCTCGGCCCCGACCGCGACGTCAACCTCGTGATGATCCGGGCCTACAACGACTGGCACATCGACGAATGGTGCGGCGCGCACCCCGAGCGGTTCATCCCGTGCGGGATCTTGCCCCTGTTCGACGTGGAGGAGGCCGCCAAGGAGGTCCACCGGCTCGCCGCCAAGGGCTGTCATGCGGTGACGTTCTCGGAGAACCCCGCCGGGTTGGGGATGCCGAGCATCCACACCGATGCGTGGGACCCACTGTTCGCGGCCTGCTGCGACACGGGGACCGTCCTGTGCTGTCACATCGGGTCGTCGTCCAAGGCGGCGTCGACCACGCCCGACGCTCCGCCGCCGGTCGCGATGAACTTGTCGTCGGCAATGGCGATCTACACGCTCGGCGATCTCCTCTGGGCCGACTTCTGGCATCGGTTCCCGGGGCTGCGCTTCTCGCTCACCGAGGGCGACATCGGGTGGATCCCCTACTTCCTCTGGCGCGCCGAGCACACGCTCGACCGCCACAACGGCTGGATCCAGCACGACCTACCGCAAGGGCTCCGTCCGACCGAGCTGTTCCACGAGCGCATCATCTGCTGCTTCATCAACGACCGTATCGGCGTCAAGTTGCTCGACGAGTTCAACATCGACAACGTCTGCTGGGAGTCCGACTACCCGCATTCCGACAGCACCTGGCCTCACGCACCGGAGCACGTCGCCGCGCTCATGGCTGACCTCGCGCCCGACGTCGTCGAGAAGCTCACGCACACGAACGCGATGCGGCACTTCCAGTTCGATCCATTCGCTCATCGATTGAAGGAAGCGTGCACGGTGGGTGCACTCAGGGCCGAAGCAACCGACGTCGACACGGTCACGCACGTAGGCCGTCCAGCCGACGAGCGTGACCGCGATGCGTGGCGCACGATGACCAGCCGAGCTGCCAATGCAGGTGCGAAATGACCGAGTCGTCGTTGCCACGCGTGCCCGCAGATCTCGACGGTCGGGCGATGCTCTCGTACGCACTCGAGCACATGCTCCACGGCATGCTCCTGAATCGCGCGCTGCTTCCGCAGGTGGTCGTGCACACCGGGAGCCTCGACGATCTCAACGACGTCGCGATCGACCTCTGGATGGGGGCCAGCCCCGTCTACACGCATCGGCTTCGCACGCTCATGGGGATCGAGGGCGACGACGTACCCGCGATCATGAAGGCGCTCCAGCTCGACTGCGGGTTCGTACACCAGTACATGGACGTCGCCTACAAGGTGAACGATCCCCTCCACGGCGAGTTCTGGCTGAACCATTGCGGGGCGCTCCTCGACGCCGAGGACCACGGCGAAGAGCGGGTCTTCGGGATGTGCCACACGATCGAGGACCCGACGTTCGATGCAACGGCGTACGCAACCAATCCGCGCGCCAGGATCCGTCCGATCCACCGACCGCCGCGCAGTCCGGTCGACCGCCACCCGCACTGCCACTGGACGATCG
>JANOWV010000522.1:0-7052 GCA_031418075.1 Actinomycetes bacterium | reverse complement strand
ACTACGTCGCCCAGACCACGGATGGATGTTCTCGGCTCGACTTCAGCTGAAGACCACCTACCTCGCGGCTGATCAAGGATCACGTCGCATCGCGACGAACGTGAACTCCTGGTCGACGCCATTGGGTGTCCGGTGCACGTCGGTCACCGCACGAGCGCATACCACGCCGTCGCCGAGCTCCTCCACGAGCTCGGCAGCGGTGTAGCGACGAACCGGGAGCCCACTGCACTCTTGCGGCGCGTGAGCGCCGAACGTCGCGACGACGGCGACTCCGCCAGGCCTGAGCGCACCGTGGAGTCGACGGCGATAGTCGTCCCGATCCTCGGCGTCGACGAGGAAGTGGAACACGGCACGGTCGTGCCACAGGTCAAACGAACCGATCGTTTCGGAACCGAGCACGTCGCCCACGATCCACCGGACCTGATCGGCCGACGCGCCGAGCCGAGCTCGAACCTGCTCCAACGCCGGCTCGGCGATATCGAGGACCGTCAGGTCGTGATACCCCTCCGCGATCAGACCGTCGACCAGCCGTGATTCGCCCCCGCCGACGTCGAGGATCGCGGCGTGTCGGTCGGGCGCGAGCGCCGCGATCAGCTCGAGCGAGCGCGCCGGGGTCGGCTCGTACCAGCTCACCGAGTCCTCGGCCCGGTCCCGCCAGACCTCGCGCCAGTGGTCGCGCCAGCGGTCGCGCCGGTGGTCGCGCCGGTGGTCGCGGGTCGACACAGGCATCCATGCTCCTCGAATCGATCGGTCGAGCAGATACGCCGCCAACGACCGGTACGGATGACCGATCCGTCAGGAACCTGCGACTTCACCTTCGACTCGAGGCGCACTTCGAAGCGGTGCCGTGGCGAACTCCTGCATCCCATCGAGAAAGCCGACTGCGGCACGAAATCCCAACCGTTGCGCCGCGGCGTCGGTCGCCGCGAAGACATGACGCACATCGCCCAGCCGGTACTGCCCCGTCACCACAGGTTCCGGCGCCGTCGGACCGAACCCGGCGGCGAGCGCCGTCGCCATCTCCAGCACCGTGTGAGGGACACCGCTCGCGATGTTGAGCGGACCCAAGACCGGTACCTCAGCGTGGATCACGAGCTCGTTGGCTCGAGCGACGTCGCTCACGTGGACGAAATCGCGTCGTTGCCCGCCGTCTTCGGTGACCTCGGGGGCACGCCCCGCCTCGAGTGCCGACCGGAAGATCGCGGCAACGCCGGCGTAGGGCGTATCACGCGGCATCCGCGGCCCGTAGACGTTGTGGTACCGCAAGGAAGTAACCGTCGACTCGGGATGCTCGCGCTCGTACGCGGCGCAGAGATGCTCCTGGTGCAGCTTCGTGGCGGCGTACACGTTCCTCGGATCGGTCGGCGTTTCCTCGGGTATGGGCAACGCCACCAGCTCGGCATCGCATCGAGGGCAGCGCGGCTCCCACTCACCGGAGTCGAGCGCGGCACGCTCCCGGGGCGCAGGCCGCACATCGTCGTGCTGCGGACACCGATACCGTCCCTCGCCGTACACCACCATGCTGCTTGCGAGCACGACCGGCCCGCCGAAGCCGACACGATGGAGGGACTCGAGCAGGCTCGCAGTCCCCAGGTCCGTGTGGGTGCAGTAGGCCCGGACGTCGTCGAAGTCGACACCCAGGCCGACCATCGCCGCTTGATGGCTGACCGCGTCCACATCGCTGCAGGCTCGCACCATCAACTCGCCATCAGTCACATCCCCCCATACGTACTCCACATCGGCGCGGATGTAGTCCGGCTTCCCCTGGTGCGTTCCCGGGTGCAGGAGATCGACCACCCGCACCTCGTCGCCCCGGGCGACGAGCGAGTCCACCACGTGCGAACCGATGAACCCGGCGCCGCCGGTCACGAGTACGCGCATCACCAGCTCCTCACCAGGGCGAGTTGACCAGCGTCTGCGTCACGATCGCGACGACCACCTGCACCCCGAGCCAACCGCTCGCGCGCCTTCGGGCGCGGGAATCGGTACCGGTGAAGAGCGCGAGTCCCGCCACGAGTAGCCACGGCACGAACGGTAGCCAGATGCGCTCGACCTCCCCCTTCGCCATCCCGGTGAGATCGGCAAGCGCGACTGCGACGGCAGCACTTCCGACGAGAAGCCACGCGGCGCGGTCACGGAGGCGGCCCAGCGCGACTGCGATGGCGGGACCCAACACGAGGGCCAGGATCGCGAGGTCGGCGACGAGGAAGACCAGGTACGGACGCCGACCACCAACGCCGTCGAAGTAGCGCTCGCGGGTCGTGAGGAGGCCGTCGAGCCACCAGAACCCTGCGGCGAGGAACCCCAGCAGCACGACGGACCCGCCGAGCGCGGCGACGACGATCGGGCGGAGGCGACGACGATTGACCGCGATCGCCACGGGGATGATCGCGAGCAACACCAGTCCGTACGACAGCATCGCGGTCACTCCGAAGAGCACCCCACCGGCGAGCGCAAGCGCATCGGCGCGCCGCCCGGATCGGCCCGTGGCGAGGACCACGAGGGTGATCGCGCACGCACCGACCCCGGCGAACAGCGCGTCGGCGGTCGAAGCGATCCAGATGGCCGCCGGCGCGACCGCCACGAACGGTGCCACGCGACGTGCAACCTGTTCACCCGCGACCTCGCGCACGCTCACGAGCGTGGCCGGAACCGCGAGCGCGCCACCGGAGATGAACAGGCCCGCCGCCCAGCCGGAACCGCCCAGTCCCAAGCGGTCGAGGCCGACGAGCGCGAGCAAGAGCCCTGGTGGGTGTCCCTGGACGTGGATGCCGTAGTCGCGGATGCGATCAGTGAAGGTGGAAAGGAAGGCACCCGGCGAGCCGACGAGCGGCACGCTCGCGAGGTATTCCTTCGGGAGCTCGACGGGGCGCAGGATGCCGAAATGCCACCCTTCACCAACGGCGAGGGCAACCGCCCAGACCGCGGCCGCCGTAAAGGTCGCGACAAGGAGCGTTCGCCAGCCGAGTCGGGTCGCGGCGATCGGTGCGACCACCACCAACGCGATGCCGATCACCGCGGCGATCAACGTGAGCGGCTCGGGACGCCAGTCGAAGACGCCGGTCAAGGGCGGTGCGTTGAGACGGATGTTGCGGGCGGGAGTCCGCACGAGCTCGACGAGCGCGCCACCCACTGCAACGAGCACGACCCAGCCGAGCACGGCGCATGCGGTGCGCCGTCGTCGCGGCACGTCGGGGCGAGGCGCACCTTCGGCCTCGACACCGGCCCAGGCCTCGACCTCCCTCTGCGTCGTCACGCGTCGACCCTACGCCGCGCCGATTCTCATGAAGCGCGGATGGGCCAGAACGCCGGTTGGTAGCGTCGCCGGGTGATCGACGTCGTGCTGCCGGTGCTCGACGAAGCCGCAGCCATCCCACTGGTGCTCGCATCGCTCCCTGCGGGCTTCAGAGCCCTCGTCGTCGACAACGGCTCGACCGACCGCTCGGCCGACATCGCCCGGGACGCGGGCGCCCGCGTCGTGGTCGAGCCCCAGCGCGGGTTCGGTGCCGCGTGCTTCGCCGGCCTGCATGCTGCGACGAGCGACGTCGTGTGCTTCATGGACTGCGACGCGTCCTTCGACGGACAGGACCTCGAGCTCGTCGCGGCGCCAGTGCTCGCGGGCCACGCGGATCTGGTGCTCGGGAGCCGTCAACCCCAGGCCGGGTCGTGGCCCCTCCACGCCCGGGTGGCGAACCGCTTCCTGGCTCGCCGGGTCACCCGCCGTACCGGCGTGCGGCTCTCGGACCTCGGTCCGATCCGCGCCGCCCGCCGAGATTCCCTCATCCAGCTCGACCTCCAGGACCGAAGATCAGGGTGGCCGCTCGAGATGGTGCTCTGCGCGGCCGCGGCCGGATGGCGAATCGAGGAGGTACCGGTGACCTATCGCCCTCGGGTGGGTCGGTCCAAGGTCACCGGGACGATCAGAGGCACAACACGAGCGGTACTCGACATGGCCCGAGTGATGCGGTGAGCAGCCCGTTGCCGGTGGCCGTCGTCGTGATGGCCAAGCCCCCAAACGTCGCGAAGAGTCGCCTCCGCGCCGAGTGCACCGAGGGGCACGGCGAACTTCTCGTTCGAGCGATGTTCCTCGACACCCTCGATGCGGTCGCCGAGTCCTCGGTACGAGAGCGCATCGTGGCCTTCGAAGGGACCGCCGGAGACTGGATCCCGGCCGAGTTCAGTCGCGTCGTGCAGCGCGGCGACGACCTGGCGCAGCGACTCACCTCGGTGTTCGACGACATCAACGGCCCGGCCATGGTGATCGCCATCGACACCCCGCAGATCACGGGAGCCATGCTCGACGACGCCGCAGCACACCTCATGGCTCCCGGCACCGACGCCGTGCTCGGCCCCGCCCACGACGGGGGCTACTGGTTGATCGGCCTCCGCGACGCCGATCCACGTGTCTTCGTCGATGTGCCGATGAGCACCGCGACCACCGCGACCGCACAGCTCGATCGCCTCGCCGAGCTCGAGCTCACGACCCACCTACTGGGCATGCTCCGCGACATCGACCGCTTGGACGATGCGGTCCGTGTCGCCGCGGAAGCACCCACCACCCGTCTGGCCGAGACCTTGTCGCACATGACCACGGAGGCGCGATGACCCATACCGAACTCTCTGATCGAGCAGCGACCGATGCGCAAGGAACCACGGCGATGCGCATCGCAACGTTCCTCCTCCGGATCGGCGTCGCGTGCGTCTGGATCCAAGGTGCCGGCTGGAAGGTACCGCCGGACTTCGGGGAGGACGCGGGGCGTGGGCTCTACCGGTTCACCCACTTCGCGATCAGTCACGAGGTGTTCGCACCGTGGACGTGGTTCGTGCGCGAGCTGGTGCTCCCCAACTTCCAGGTCTTCGGTTGGCTCGTGCTCATCTCCGAGGCTGCGCTCGGGGCATTCCTGCTCCTCGGACTCGCAACACGCTTCTGGGCGATCATCGGCGTCGTCCAGGCGACCGCGATCATGCTGACCGTCTCGAACGCACCGAACGAGTTCGGGATCACGTACTGGCTCCTCATCATTGCGAACCTCGCAGTGTTCGCATCAGCCGCCGGTCGGGTCGGCGGGTTGGACGGAGTGCTCCGCCCGGCCTGGGCCCGATCGACTGGACGCGTCGCACGCTTGCTCGGGAGGGTGTCATGACCAGGATTCGACGGGCCGAGCTCGTGCTCGCGGGACTGGCGATCGTGATCGGGGTGTGCGGTCTGATCGTCGCACGCGATCTCGGCTTCGCCGCGGCATCCGGCGGAGTGCTCTTCGAGCGCAGCGACGACATGATCTGGGGCAAGCTGTTCCAGTTCAGCCCGCTCGGCGCGATCGTCACGATCGCCCTCGCTTCGGTTGCCATGCTCGGCGCGTGGATCCGCCAACGGACCCTTGTGCTCGTCGCCGCGGGAGGGTTCGCGATCTGTGCGCTCCAAGTGATCGTGCAGTTCGGTCGCACCGACAACGTGCTCGGCGTCCGGGGAGGCAACCTTGCGTTGTTCCTCGCGATGGCAGCCGGCCTCGCAGCGCTTGCCTTCGCCGATGCCGGCGAGGCAACCGATTCGGGGGCGACGGCGGGGTGAGCGTCGTCGATCTGGTCGATGCTGACCGGGCCCCATTGCTCGCACGTCCGTACTTCGAGCACGGCGATCCCGGACCGATCGTGGCGGCTCTGGCGCAGGTACCCGAGCTCCTCGACCTCGCGGTGCCCTTCATCGGCGCCGTGCTCGGAGCGTCGTCCATCGACATCCGTACGAAGGAGCTGGTGATCCTGCGGACCTCGGTGCTGCTCGAGTGCCGGTACTGCGTACAGAGCCACACGCCAGTCGCCCTCGATAACGGCGTGAGTCGCGTGGAGGTCGACGCCCTCCGTGGCCCCGATGGCTGTGCCGACGCGTTCAACGACGCACGGGCGCGGGCGCTCGTCGACTGGGTCGATGCGCTCGCTCGCGGCCATGGACCCATCGACGCAGCCCTCACCACCGCGATGCAGTCCTGCTTCCAAGCGCACGAGATCGTCGAGCTCGCGTTGCTCGTCGGCACCACCATGATGCTCAACCGGTTCTGCACCGGACTCGACCTCCCCACGGCACCGGAGACGCTCGAACGCCTCGCGTCCGAGGGCTTCGAGTGAGCATCGCCGAGGCCGTGCGCGACGGGGTCCTCCCCGGCCGCGTATGGATGTACAGCAACTACCACTGCAATCTCGCCTGCGTGTACTGCATCACCGACTCGGCACCCGGGGTCCTCCGGCGTGAGCTCCCGAGGGAACGCATGCTCGACATCGCCCGCGAGGCGAGCGGGCTCGGCTTCAACGCACTCGGCGTGACCGGCGGCGAGCCGTTCCTCCAGCCTTGGATGCCCGGACTCGTCGCCGAGCTCAGCGAGATCCTCCCGGTGGTTGCGCTCAGCAATGCAACGCTGTTCACCGGCGAGCGCCTCGAGGCGATGCGCGTCCTCGCGGGTCGCCGAGCGCAGGTCCAGGTGTCACTCGACCGACCCGACCCCGAGGCCAACGACGGGCACCGGGCCCGGGAGAACTTCCGCAAGGTGGTCGAGGCCATCCCCAGGCTGATCGAGCGTGGTGTGAGCGTGCGCCTGGCCAGCACGGTCGACGAACAAGACGACGAGGAACGCGAAGAGCTCTGTGCACTCCACCGGTCGCTCGGCATCTCCGACGACGATCACATCGTTCGCCCCATCGTGCACCGAGGCCGAGCCGCGGAGAACGACATGGGGCAGCTCGCGACCGCCGACGATCTGGAACCCGAGCTCACGATCACCGCAGACGGTGCGTTCTGGAGCCCGTTCGGCCCGAGCGTTCAGGATGGCCGGCTCGACGTCGACCTCCTCGTCACCCGTACGACTGCACCCCTCGAGACACCCGCTCGAGCACTCCTTCGGCTCGTCGAAGGGCGCCCGCCCGGCGACGACGCCCGCCGGAACATCCGCTGAGCGTGAGCCACCGGGTCCGGTCGGACCCACCAGGAAGCCCCCACCGCGCTACCCCGACACCATCGCCTCCATGGGAGACGCATGCGCAACCAGACCACCGACGGCGGCGCC
>JANOWV010000521.1:0-2100 GCA_031418075.1 Actinomycetes bacterium | reverse complement strand
TCGGCCATCCGCTCGCCCCACTGCCCACGGGCCTTGGTGCTGGAGAGGGCCTCGCGCAGGCTCTGCGTCGTCTGGAGCAGCGACGTGACGCCGTCGTGCTGCATCGAGAGCTGCTCGCGCAGCTCACCGAAGGTTCGTGCGCGTTCGGCATCGAACGACTGCACGAGCGTGGAGACCTCGTCGAGCTTGGCGGTCATCGTCCCCAGCTGGGCGTCGATGAGCGACTTCTTCGAGTCGAGCTCCTGGCCGACGAGCGCGCGTTCCGATCCCATGAGCGCCTGGTTCTGCACCAGCATGTGCTCCACGGCGGCACGCACCGCGGCGTCGCGCTCCTCCGACGCCTGGCGGCGCTGGTCGTCGACCGCCCGCCGGACGGCCTCCTCGAGCATCTCGGGCCGGGCCCGGCCCCGCAGGGCCACGCCCGCCACCAGGGCCCCAACCGCCACCACGACCACACCTGCCACGACACCCACGATGATCTCCATGCCCTGATGGTCGCAGGGGGGTGTGACACTCTCAGGGATAGCCCCTGACCTGCGGTTTCGCGGGGACGTGGGACCTACGCGTCCGCGAGGGCGAACTCGAAGCCGCCGCGCGTACCCACGTAGATCCGGCCCTTCCACACCACCGGGGTGGCCTCGATGCACGCTCCCAACGGCACCTGCCACAGCTCGGGAGGGTCCACCAGCGTGTTGCGCACGTCGTAGGCGTGGAGGATCCCGTCGCAGTCGCCCTGGAGCCAGATCCCGTCGACGATCACCGGCGAACCCATGAGGGGAGCGGTGAGATGCTTCTCCCACCGGATGGCCCCGGTCGTGCGATCGAGGCCGACCGCGCGACCGGTGTACGTGGTGGTGATCACGAGGTCACCGACGATCCCGGGCGTGCTGAAGACCCCAGCCTTGGACGCACCTTGGTCCTTCTGGGACCACACGAGCGGCGCGTCGGGTTGGGCGGGGTCGAGCTTCCACATCTGGCCGACCTCGTCGCCGCGCGCGTTGTGGCGCTCCCACTCCGAACCACCGTAGAGCATCCCTGCTTCGTCGACCACGATCGACGCATCGGTGTCGTCACCGGTCCAGAACCGGAAGATCCGCGATGGCTCGCCCGAGCCGTCGAGGAGCGGCGCGATGTCCCAGCCCTGCACGAGCCCGCCCGAGTTCGCGAAGTACAGCGTGTTCCCCGAGACTGCGACCGACCCCTCGATCGACACCTCGCTGCCGACTGCGGCGAGGAGCTCGTCGTCCCAGCCGGGTGCGTGCCAGATCAGCTCTGGCGCGACGGTGACCAGCCCGTCGGCTCCGACGCCCCGATTGAGCTTCACGATGTGGATCTGCGAGTTCTCCCCACCCTCGAACAGGTAGTCGCCGAGCACGAGACCGCTCCCGTCCCAGTCGTTGTTCCACTTCACCGGCGAGACCGCATCCGCCGACAGCTTCCACAGCTCGGTGGGCGCAGGTCGGTCGATGGCGAGGACGCGGAAGGAGTTGTCCCGCGAGCCGATGTACACGAGCGGGAGCCCCTCGGGGTCGACACTCACGGAGCCCTTGATGATGTCGTTCGTCTGGAACGGCGGCAGGATGTCCTGGCCGGTCAGCGCGTCGACGAAGTGCACCGCGCCGTCATAGGCACCGAACACCGCCCACGTCCTGCCGTCCCGCTCGAACACCGCCGGTTGGCCGGTCCAGCCGTTCCCGCACCATTCGGTGGTCTCACCCCGGTCCTCGGAGAGGCGACACATCCGTTCCCCCGGGTACTTCCACACGACGGTCGGAGCGACGGGCACCGGACCGACCCCGTAGTAGTTCCGGGTCGGGTTCCCGCGGAAGGTGAGCACGCCGGGCACGGTCGCTTTCGGGAACGCCCCGAACGCCGAGATCGGGTCGACCCACCCGGTGTACGGGGGGCGCGTGCTGGTGGTGGTCGTCGGGATCGTCGCCGCCGTCGTGGCGGTCGGTCGGGTGGCCGACGACGTCCTATCGGCGCTGCGGGTGACTGCGAACACCGCAGCGCCGCCAGCGAGCACCATCAGGGCGAGCGTCCCCCCGATGGCAAGTCGACGGCGGCGAGCCCGGCGATGGCGTTGCGTCGCTCGACGCC
>JANOWV010000520.1:0-13411 GCA_031418075.1 Actinomycetes bacterium | reverse complement strand
GCGCGCATCTTCATGGGCGACGCCGGCGCGATGTTCCTCGGGCTCCTCCTCGCGGTCACGACGATCACCATGGGCGGTCGCACCGCCGACCAGTTCAGCGGCCAGACGTACTTCTTCTTCGCACCGCTGCTGATCCCCGTCGTGATCCTCGCGGTCCCGTTGCTCGACACCGCGTTCTCGTTCGTCCGCCGGGCCGCAGGAGGGCGGTCCATCGCCCAGGCCGACCGCGAACACCTCCACCACCGACTCATGCGCCTCGGTCACGGACCCCGACGCACGGTGGCGATCCTCTGGATCTGGACGGCCCTCGCCTCGGCGGCCGCACTCATCCCCACGTACACCAACCGGGGGAACGCGCTGGTCCCGATCGCCCTGGCCGGGCTTGCGCTGCTCCTGTTCACCTACCTCCATCCGAGCGTCCGCGGCGGTGACACCGCCGAGGAGCCCGATCCGGACGCGGCCTCCGCCCCGAGTTGACCGTTCCCCGGGCCGCCGGGTACTTTGCGAAAACATTCACAAGCGCGTCCGGGTCGTCGGGCGCGCCCCGGTCGAGCGAGGAGCGCGGCGGCGGTGAAGTCGCTCCGGTGGCAAGGAGCCCCAGGATCGAACGACGACGCGCTGAGCTACGCCGTCGCCATGGTGATCGAGATCGTCGTCTTCGGCGTGCTCGGCGCCTGGGTCGACTCCCGTACGGGGACGCGGCCGCTGTTCCTGCTGCTGCTGGGTGCACTCGGCGTACTCGGCGCGTTCGCGTCGGCCTACTACCGCTACGAACGCCGCATGGCCAGCCACGATGCCGACAAGCCGTGGCAGCGCCGTGGCGGGTCGACGGTAGCGGCATCCACCGCCGCCCGATGGACGACGAGCCCTTCGCGGCAGAGGGAGACGCGTCCATGAGCGACGCCCCCGCGCCGATCGAGGTCGAGTCCCTGATCGCTCGCGATCTCGCGAAGAAGGCGGTGATCGCCGCGCCGCTCTTCATCGTGGGGATCGGCGCCTGGCGCGGCGTGGATGCCGGTGCGGCGGTGGCGCTCGCGTTCGCCGTCGTCGTCGTGAACTTCCTCGGGTCGGCCGCGGTGCTGGCCTGGACGGCCCGTCGGACGCCCGAGCTGCTCATGGGTGTCGCGCTGATGAGCTTCCTCGGCCGCCTGGTGCTCATCACTGCGATCGGAGTCGGGATCAAGGCACTCGATATTGTCGACTGGCCGGTCTTCTGCATCACGTTGGTCGTCGGCTACCTCGGTCTCCTGTTCTGGGAGATGCGCTCGATCTCTCTCTCGTTGGCCTCGCCTGGCCTGAAGCCCAGGCCCAGCACGCACGCAGGAGTGAACAGGTGAACGTGTTCGTCGCGGAGCTGCTGCCGAACATCAACGAGCTCTTCTCGTGGAAGGGCATCTTCAACGAGCACACGGTCCTCGAGTTCAACAAGACCGCCGCCATGGCGTTCATCTCGACGATCATGTGCCTCGCGTTCTTCTGGATCGGGAGCCGCCGTCAGGCGCTCGTGCCGACGGGGTTCCAGAACGCCGCCGAAGCGGGGTACGAAGCGATCGAGGAGAACATCTCGGTCGCCGCGATGGGCGAAGACGGCAAGAAGTGGACTCCCTTCTTCGCCACGATGTTCTTCTGGATCTTCTTCATCAACATCTGGTCGATCGTCCCCGGCATCTACTTCCCGGCGACGTCGCGCCTGGCGATCCCGCTGTTCCTCGCCCTCGTGAGCTGGGTGACGTTCATCACGACCGGCTTCATCAAGCAGGGCCCGAAGTACTTCTTCTCCAACATCAACCCGACCGGGGTGCCGTTCGCGTTGAAGTTCCTCGTCGTCCCGATCGAATTCTTCTCCAAGTACCTCGTGCGGCCGTTCTCGCTGGCGGTCCGACTGTTCGCCAACATGACCGCGGGGCACGTGCTGCTCGCGATCTTCGCGATCATGACGAACGAGCTGTTGATCGTTCGCACGAGCGGGTTCTACCAAGTTGTGTTCGCACCATTGCCGTTCCTCGGACTCGTCGCCTTCACCGGCTTCGAGCTCCTGGTTGCGGTGCTGCAGGCCTACATCTTCACGATTCTCACCGCGGTGTACATCAACGAGTCCGTGCACCCGGAACACTGATCGACCCAGTCCACAAGGAGAGCACACGCGTGTTGCACACCCTGATCAACTTCGCAGTCACCGACTCCGGCGAGCTGAAGAACGGCCTCGCCTCCGTCGGATATGGGCTCGCGGCCATCGGCCCGGGCATCGGTATCGGCTACCTCGTGGGGCAGTCGGTGCAGGCCATGGCGCGTCAGCCAGAGATGGCCGGCAACGTCCGCACCACGATGTTCCTGGGCATCGCATTCGCCGAAGCGCTCGCGCTCATCGGCTTCGTCCTCAAGTTCATCTGATCCGTTCCATCCGAGGACGTCTTCGAAACAGAGGGAGGAAGCGCGAGATGCGCATCCGCAGATTCCTGGTCGCCGGGCTGATCGCCGCCGTCGGTGTACTCGTCGTGCAAAGTGCCGCCGGTGCTGCCGAGACCGGTGGTGATCCCGGCAAGAAGGTCGGCGCGGAGCTGGTCGAGTGCGTCGAGCACGCGCTGAAGGCCAACGCCGCGGCAATCGACAAGCGCCAGTACACGGACTTCGACAACGCCCTCGCGGACTGCAAGAAGGCCCCGAGCCTCTTCACGCCCGAGAAGGCGGAGCTGATCTGGGGTGGCGTTGCGTTCCTGATCGTGCTCGTCGGGTTGGTCAAGTTCGCGTTCCCGGCGCTCAAGAAGGGCATGAAGGCCCGCGAAGAGAAGATCCGTAGCGATCTCGAGGGTGCCGAGAAGGCGCGGCTCGATGCCGAGACCGAGCGTGCGAGCTATCAGGCGCAGCTCGGCGATGCTCGGGGTGAGGCGAACCGGATCGTCGAGGAAGCGCGCGTCGCGGCCGAGCGGGTGCGCGCCGACGTCATCGCCAAGGCCGACGCCGATGCCGCCGAGACCCGCCAGCGTGCGGCCGAGGATGTGCGTCTCGCCCGCGAACGCGCGATGAGCGATCTCCAGGCCCAGGTCGGCGACATCTCGATCGGGCTCGCCGAGAAGATCGTCGAGCGGAACCTCGACGCGGCGACTCAGCGCGACCTCGTCGAGAGCTACATCAATTCCGTAGGTACGTGACGATGGCGAATCGCGAGCACGCAACCGGGAAGGTCGAGGCGTACGCGCTGGCCATGCTCGGTGTGGCGCGCGCCGAAGGGCACCTCGGCGTGGTCGAGGACGACGTGTTTCGCTTCGCGCGGACGTTCGAGTCGAACGACGACCTCCGCATGGCACTCACCGACCCGGGGCTCCCGATCGAGCGACGGGTCGCCGTGATCGACGAGCTCATGGGCAACAAGGCGCTCGCGACGAGCACCGCGCTCGTGTCGCTGGTGGTGGGTGGAGGTCAGGCCTCCGACCTCCCGGCGATCATCGACCGTTTCGTCGAGCTCGCCGCAACCGAGCGCGACCACGAGGTCGCCGAGGTGCGCAGCGCGATCGCGCTCGACGACGACCAGGTCCAGCGCCTCGCAGCCGCACTCGCGAAGGCGACCGGCAAGAACGTCGAAGTGAAGGTCACCATCGACCCGAGCGTGCTCGGCGGGATCGTGGCCAGGGTCGGCGACACCGTCATCGACGGCTCGGTCCGCCACCGAATTGATCAATTGAAGGAGCAATTCTGACATGGCCGAGCTGACGATCAACGCCGACGAGATCGCGGCGGCGCTGCGGACGCACGTCGAGTCGTTCACGCCGTCGCTCGAGGCCGCACGGGTCGGTCGAGTGCTCGAGGTCGGCGACGGCATCGCTCGTGTCGCGGGGCTCCCCGACACTGCGGTCAATGAGCTCCTCGAATTCGACGGCGGCACGCTGGGTCTGGCGCTGAACCTCGACGAGGCCTCCATCGGTGCTGTGGTCCTGGGGACGTCCGAGCACGTCGAGGAAGGGCACCCGGTCAAGGCGACGGGCCGCATCCTCTCGGTGCCGGTCGGCGACGCGCTCATCGGGCGAGTCGTGGACGCGCTCGGCCAGGCGATCGACGGCAAGGGCCCGATCGCGACGACCGAGGAACGCCGGCTCGAGGTTCAGGCGCCCGGCATCGTCGGCCGCCAGCCGGTGCACGAGCCGCTGCAGACCGGGATCAAGGCGATCGACGCCATGACGCCGATCGGTCGTGGTCAGCGCGAGCTCATCATCGGTGACCGCAAGACGGGCAAGACGACCATCGCGATCGACACGATCCTGAATCAGCGCGGCCTCGGCGTGAAGTGCATCTACGTCGCGATCGGCCAGAAGGGCTCCTCCGTCGCGCAGACGGTTGCGACGCTCGAGGCGCACGGTGCGATGGAGTACACGGTCGTCGTCAACGCGCCGGCCGCCAACGAAGCCGTGTTCAAGTACCTCGCGCCGTATGCCGGTTGCGCGATGGGCCAGCACTGGATGGACAACGGCGAGCATGCGCTCGTCGTGTACGACGACCTCTCGAAGCAGGCCGAGGCCTACCGCCAGCTCGCCCTGCTGCTCCGCCGCCCACCGGGCCGTGAGGCGTACCCGGGCGACGTCTTCTACCTGCACAGCCGGCTGCTCGAGCGGGCCGCCAAGCTCAGCGACGAGTTGGGCAAGGGCTCGCTCACGGCGTTGCCGATCATCGAGACGAAGGCGGGTGACGTCTCGGCGTACATCCCCACGAACGTCATCTCGATCACCGACGGCCAGATCTACCTCCAGGACGACCTCTTCAAGTCGGGTGTCCGCCCGGCGGTCGACGTTGGTATCTCGGTGTCGCGCGTCGGGAGCGCGGCGCAGATCAAGGCGATGAAGGGTGTCTCGGGGACGCTGAAGCTCGACCTCGCGCAGTTCCGTGAGCTCGAGGCGTTCTCGACCTTCGGTTCCGAGCTCGACTCCGTGTCCCGCGCGCAGCTCGACCGTGGTGAGCGACTCGTGGAGCTGCTGAAGCAGCCGTTGAACTCGCCGATGCCGGTCGAAGAGCAGGTCGTGTCGATCTACGCCGGAACGGCGGGGGTGCTCGACGACCTCCCGGTGTCGGAGGTCAAGCGGTTCGAGCTCGAGCTCCTCGACTGGTTCCGAGGCCGGCACGCCGGACTCCTCGGCGCGATCCGCGACAGCGGCAAGCTGCCCGACGGTGAAGCCGTCGAGACGGCAGTCGCCGACTTCAAGACGCAGTTCGCTGCGACGCTCGCCGACGCGACGGCGAACGAGGGCACTGCCGACCCGACGGCAACCGATGCCGAAGCACCCGGCGATCCTCACTCCCACAAGACCCTCGAGACGGAGTGATCGTCTAGATGGCTGGTGGACAGGAACGGATCCTGCGGAGGCGTATCCGCACGGTTCAGTCCACGAAGAAGATCACCCGCGCGATGGAGCTCATCGCGGCGAGCCGGATCGTGCGCGCGCAGGCCCGGGTGCACGCCGCGGTTCCGTACAGCGAGACGATCACCGAGGTCGTCCGCGACCTCGCGGCCGCGGGTGCAGGTTCGAACAGCCCACTCCTCAAGCCGCGGCCCGAGATCCGGCGGGTGGCCCACGTCGTGATCGCTGCCGACCGTGGCCTCTGTGGCGGTTACAACTCATCGGTGATCCGGGCGGCCGAGGGCGCGATGCGCGACCACGCCGTTCATGGTCGTGACTACGCGCTCATCACCGTCGGCCGCAAGGCCGAGGGGTACTTCCGCTACCGCGACTTCCGGATCGACCGGGCGTTCTCGGGCTTCTCCGACCAGCCCACCTACGAGGACGCGCGTGCCATCGCACACGCGGTCGAGGGTCCGTTTCTCTCCGGCGAGTACGACCTCGTCGAGCTGATCTACACGCGGTTCGTGACGGCCGGGAACCAGGAGGTGGTCGTCCGCCCGTTGATGCCGCTCGACACGGAGACGCTCGCGGGTGGCGATGCCCGCCCCGAGGCGCTCCCGGACGGGTCCGCGGCGCCGACGTACGAGTTCGAACCGTCACCCGACGCGATCCTCGAGCGCCTGCTCCCTCGGTACGCCGAAGCCCGCGTCTACGCCGCACTCCTCAATGCGGCCGCGTCGGAGCATGCTGCTCGTCAGCGTGCGATGAAGGCCGCGACCGACAACGCCGACGATCTCATCACGAGCCTCGCCCGCGTCATGAACCGCGCCCGTCAGGACTCCATCACCTCCGAGATCATGGAGATCGCGGGCGGTGCCGAGGCGCTCAAGGGCGCTCGCAACGTCGAACACGAGCGCTACGACTTCGCGTCGGCTACAGCCGACGCCTGATCGCAACCCCCAACGTGCACGCGCACACCAGGAGCAACCGATGACCATCACCGCAGAGCCCGGCGCCCACACCGACGGTGCCCTCAGGGACGGTCGCGTCGTAGCGATCGCCGGACCCGTCGTCGATGTCGAGTTCCCGCCCGACGCCCTTCCCGAGATCAACACCGCGATCGAGATGGACATCGAGCTCGAGGGCGAGACCATCACGGTCGTTGCCGAGGTCGCCCAGCAGATCGGCGAGGGCCGCTGCCGGGTCATCTGCATGAAGCCGACCGACGGGCTCAAGCGCGGCACCGTCGTCCGCAACACCGGCTCTGGCATCAAGATGCCGGTGGGTGACGGTGTGCTCGGTCACGTCTTCAACGTGATCGGTGAGCCGCTCGACACCACGGTCGACCAGCTCACGGACATCGACGACCACTGGGAGATCCACCGCCCGGCACCGGCGTTCGATCAGCTCGAGCCGCGCGCCCAGATGTTCGAGACCGGCATCAAGGTCATCGACCTGCTCGAGCCGTATGTGCAGGGCGGCAAGATCGGCCTGTTCGGCGGCGCGGGTGTGGGCAAGACCGTCCTGATCCAGGAGATGATCCAGCGCGTCGCGACGCAGCACGGTGGCGTGTCGGTGTTCGCCGGCGTGGGTGAGCGGACCCGTGAGGGCACCGACCTCTGGTTGGAGATGACCGAGTCCGGCGTCATCGAGAAGACCGCGCTCGTCTACGGCCAGATGGACGAGCCCCCTGGTGTCCGCCTGCGCGTCGCGCTCTCGGCCCTGACCGTGGCGGAGTACTTCCGCGACGTGAAGAACCAGGACGTGCTCCTCTTCGTCGACAACATCTTCCGCTTCGTGCAGGCCGGCTCCGAGGTCTCCACGCTGCTCGGCCGGATGCCATCGGCGGTGGGCTACCAGCCGACCCTCGCCGACGAGATGGGCGAGCTCCAGGAGCGGATCACCTCGACGAAGGGCCACTCGATCACGTCGCTGCAGGCCGTCTACGTGCCTGCCGACGACTACACCGACCCGGCTCCGTTCACCACGTTCACCCACCTCGACGCCACGACTGAGCTGTCACGCCAGATCGCCGCGCTCGGGATCTACCCGGCGGTCGACCCGTTGGCGTCGACGTCGAACATCCTGGCGCCCGAGGTCGTCGGCGAACGTCACTACCAGGTCGCCCGGCGCGTACAGGAGATCCTGCAGCGCTACAAGGAGCTCCAGGACATCATTGCGATCCTCGGACTCGACGAGCTGTCCGAAGACGACAAGGTCATCGTGTCGCGCGCTCGCAAGATCCAGAAGTTCCTCTCGCAGCCGTTCTTCGTCGGCGAGGTGTTCACCGGTCTGCCCGGGATCTTCGTCCCGGTCGACGAGACGGTCGACAGCTTCGAGGCGGTCGCCAACGGCGAGCTCGACGACGTGCCGGAGCAGGCGTTCTTCAATGTCGGCGGCGTCGAGAGCGTGCTCGCCAAGGCCAAGACGCTGCAGGAGGGCTAGCGACGTGGCCGACGACACGAGGCTCCACGTCGAGGTGGTCTCGCCGGAGCAGGTGCTCTACTCCGGCGAAGGCGAGATGGTCGTGTGCCGCACGGCCGAAGGCGACATTGCGTTCCTGCCTGGTCACGCGCCGTTTCTTGGTGCGCTCGGTGTCGCGAAGGTACGGGTGATCGCGCCTGGCGGCGAGCAGGCGGTCGCCGTGCACGCGGGCTTCGTCGAGGTGAGCAATAACCGAGTCGTCGTCTTGTCGGACGTTGCCGAGCTCCCGGAGCAGATCGACGTCGCTCGTGCGCAGACCGCGAGGGCCCGCGCCGAGGCTGCATTGGCCGCCGACGACACCGATGATGAAGCGGCCGAAGCGCTCCAGCGTGCCGAGCTGCGCCTGGACCTTGCCGGGGTCGGCACGCCGACCTGAGCAAGCGCCACGGACGCGCGGAGGACCTCACCGCGAGCCCGCGTAGTCTGCGACTGTGATCGGTTTCCCGGCTCGGAGTACGCCGCGCGCCCACTCGGTCCTCCGTACGGTGCTGGCGAGCGCGCTTGTCGGCGTCCTGCTGGGGGTCGCGCTCCCCGGTGCCTCCGCAGCCGAGCAGAACACGACGGCGTTCCGCGGGCTCGGCACCTGGGTCGATGTGTACGACTACGTTCCCGGGTTCCAGGACGACGGTGATCCACCCGCCGTCAGCGTCGACAGCATCGACGACATGGAGCGTCTCGGCGTGCGGACGCTGTATCTCCAGTCGGCGCAGGACGACACGCGCCTCACGGGCCCGACGGTCGACCCGAAGCTCTTGGGATCGTTCCTGCGCCGCGCCCACGACGTAGGGATCCGCGTCGTCGCCTGGTACCTCCCCAAGCTCGCCCCGGTCTCGGCTGATCTCCGGCGCATCGAGGCCCTCCATCGCTTCCGTTCGAAGGGTGAGCGCTTCGACGCCATCGCGCTCGACATCGAGTGGACCCAGGGCGTGCCCGACCCGAAAGAACGGAACAAGGCGCTCCTCCGGCTTGCCGAGAAGGCCCGGAAGTTCGTCGATGACCGCGCGCTGGGGGCGATCGTGCTGGAGCCGCTCCTGCTCGAAGAGGTGAACATCCTCTATTGGCCGGGATTCCCGTGGAAGAAGCTGCGCGACTCGTTCGACGTGTGGATGCCGATGAGCTACTGGACCAATCGCGACACTGCGTCGGGATATCGCGATGGCTTCGCCTACACGGAGGAGAACATCCGGAGGGTGCGTCAGCGCCTCGGTCAACCGGACGCCGACGTCCACGTCATCGGAGGGATCGCCAATGCCGCCGGGACCAAGGACTACGTCGGCTTCGTGCGGGCCGCCAAGCTGCGCGACGCCATCGGGTGGTCGGTGTACGACTTCAACACGACGACGAGCGGGGTCTGGGCCCGGCTTCGCGGCTCGTGACCCGGTGCTCGTGACCCGGTGCTCGTGCCTGGATGCCGTGACTGGGTGCTCGTCGTGAGGGTCCGCTGATGCGCGCGAATGCGGTGATCGCCGGCGTGAACAAGGCGGGGACGACGTCCCTCTTCGTCTCGCTCTCCAGTCACCCCGAGGTCGCCGCCGCCGCAGTGAAGGAGACGCGCTACTTCCTCCCGGCCCGGTGGGGGGAGCCGCTCGAGCCCGTCGGCGTCTACGAGGCGGCCTTCGCTGCGGCCCCGACGACTGCTGCCGTCCGCATCGAGGCGACACCGTCGTACTTCTACGGGGGCATGCCCGTGATCGAGGCGATGCGCTCGGTGTGCGGTGAGGACCTGCGGGTCATGGTGGTGCTGCGCGAGCCGGTCGCACGGTTCTGGTCGTTCTTCACGTTCCAGAAGGCTCGCCTGCGAATCCCCGACGATCTCGGCGTCGAGGACTACGTCGCGCATGCGGACACCCTGACCGAACACGACTTCCACCTCGCCGACAACGAGCGATGGTTCGCGTTCCGAGGCGGGTGCTATGCCGACTGGCTCCCGGCGTGGCACGCAGCGTTCGGTGCGCGCCTGAACGTCGTGTTCTTCGAGGACCTGATGGCCCGACCCGACGGTGTGCTCCGCAGCACCGCGGACTTCCTCGGCATCGATCCCGACGCCTTCCCGTCGACCAGCCTCGCGTCCGAGAACCGAACGACCGGGTACCGAACGGCTGGGCTCCAGCGAGTCGCGCTCGCCTTCAACGATCGGTTCGAGCGCTTCCTCCGTCGCCACTACGGCCTCAAGGAGCGCCTGCGGTCCGCGTACTACCGCCTGAACGGGTCGGCGCGGCGCGAGCAGCTCCCTCCGGCGGCGCGAGCGATGCTCGTCGAGCGGTACACCGAGCCGAATGCTCGGCTTGCCCGTCAGCTCGTGGAGATGGGCATCACCGACGCGCCAGCCTGGTGCGCCGAGGCACCCGCCTAGTACTCGAGCGCCTAGTACTCGAGCGACGAGTAGCGCATCAGCTTCTGCCACTTGTGTGTGGCGCTGATGCGTCGGATCGTTCCCGACTTCGATCGCATGCTGAGGGTCTCGGTCGTCGCGCCGTCGCCGCGGTAGCGGACACCGCGAAGGATGTCGCCCTCGGTGACGCCAGTGGCGGCGAAGAACACGTCGTCACTCGACACGAGGTCATCGGTCGTGAGGACCCGATCGAGGTCGTAGCCGAGGTCGAGCGCGGCGCGCCGCTCCTCGTCGTTGCGGGCGACGAGGCGGCCCTGGATCTCTCCGCCGAGCGACTTCAGCGCACAAGCCGCGATCACGCCTTCCGGCGTGCCGCCGACACCAAACAGGATGTCGGAGCCCGAGTCGGTCCACGCGGTCTCGAGTGCACCCATGACATCGCCGTCGGGGATCAACCGGACCATCGCGCCGGCGTCGCGGCACTCGCGGATGATGTCGGCGTGGCGATCTCGTTCCAGGACTACGGCGGTCACGTCCTTGACCTGCTCACCTTTGGCCTTGGCGACCGCTTCGAGGTTGGCCTTCACGGGTGCATCGAGGTCGATGACGTCGCGTGCCTCGGGGCCGACGGCGATCTTCTCCATGTACACGCAGGGCCCCGGGTTGAACATCGAGCCCCGCTCGGCCACTGCGATCACCGCGATCGCGTTGTTGCGCCCGAGGGACGTGAGCGTGGTCCCGTCGACGGGATCGACGGCGATGTCGCACGCCGAGCCACCGGCACCGATCTCCTCGCCGTTGAAGAGCATCGGCGCTTCGTCCTTCTCGCCCTCGCCGATGACGACGATCCCGTCGATCGGGACGGTGTTGAGCACGAGTCGCATCGCGTCGACGGCGGCCTGGTCGGCGGCCAGCTTGTCGCCGCGCCCGATCCAGCGGGCAGCCGCCAGTGCCGCGGCTTCGGTGACCCGCGCGAGGTCGAGGGCAAGGTTGCGATCGGGGGCTTCGCGTTCCTCAATCATGGGACGTGAGCCTACCCGGGGGCCTCGTCGGCTCGACATGCCGCTACCTTGGCCATTCGTGACCTCAGGAGCCAGCGCCGCGCATCCAGCCGCGACACCGAAGGCGGCGCTGGTGACCGGCGCGGCGTCGGGCATCGGGCGGGCCACCGTCGACCGGCTTCGACGCGACGGCTGGTCCGTCGTTGCCGTCGACCTCGACGCGGAACGCCTCCGGTGGGTTGACGATGTCGATCCCCACCCTGGTGCAGGGCCGGTCGTCACCCACACGGCCGACGTCGCGTCCGAGGACGGGAACGCCGGCGCAGTCGCGAGAGCGCTCGATGCCTTCGGTGGACTCCGAGCAGTGGTGCTGAACGCGGCCGTCGGATCGAGCGGCTCGCTCGAGTCGCAGCCGATGAGCGAGCTCGACCGAGTGCTCGAGGTGAACCTCCGGGGCGTCGTGCTCGGGGTCCGGGCTGCGCTTCCCGTGCTGCGTGCGTCCTCGGGCGCACCCGGAGCATCGATCGTGATCACAGGATCGGTGTCGGGCCTCTTCGGTGACCCCGGCATGTGGGCGTACAACGCGTCGAAGGGTGGGGCGGTCAATTTTTCCCGGGCCGCCGCCATCGACCTCGCAGCCGAAGGGATACGCGTGAATGCGGTCTGCCCCGGAGGCATCGCGACCACTGGGATGACGACACCCATGGAGCGGCACGCGCCGGAGATGTACGAAGAGATGCGCAGTCATGTGCCGTTGCAACGATGGGGGATGCCCGACGAGGTCGCCGCGGTCATCGCGTTCCTCGTGTCGGACGACGCCTCATTCGTGACCGGCGCTGCCATCCCGGTCGACGGCGGTGTCACCGCAGGTACCGGACAGTTCCGCACCGTTCCCGGCCGCTCGTGACCGCAGCCCCGGCCGGGGCCTCGCGGGAGGTCGGATCGATCAGTCGACGAGCAGGCGGTAGGGCTGCTCGAGGATGTCGCGCACCTCGGCGAGGAACTCCGCTGCGGTGGTCCCGTCGACGGCGCGGTGGTCCCACGCGAGCGTGAGCGTCATCGCCGATGCCTTCGTCGGGCGGTCGCCCTCCCACCGGGTTGCGTCGCGCACCCGGCCGATCGCCAAGGTGGCGACGTTGGGGGTCATGACGATGGGCGTGAACGCGTCGACGCCGTAGATGCCGAGCGACGCGACGACGAACGAAGCCGGCGCATCACCCTCGACGTCGGTGTCGAGCGCGGAGTCCGGGCTCGGGGGCGTTGCCGGCACCGGCCGGTCGGGGGCTCGCCATACGACGCCACCCGACGACGACTGGGTGCTCTCCGGGACGGGGAGGGAGCGCGGACCGACGTTGGCGTCGTCGAGACCCAGTGAGGCGGCTGCGATCGTTCTGAGGGTGCGACGGTCAGCGTCGCGGACCACCGGGATCGCGATGCCGTCGCGGCCCGGCAGTGTGATGCCCACGTGGACGCGCGGGAGGAGCTCGATGGAGTCACCGCGGACGATGGCGTTCAGCTCCGGGTGCTGCACCAGCGCTCGGGCGACGGCCCGCACGACGAAGTCCGTGTAGCTGGGGCGGAGCGTGTCGTCGTCCCACTCCGAGAGGAGCTGGGTGCGCATCTCCACGGCCTGATCCATCCATGCGTCCATGCGCATCGAGAGCTGGACCATCTCGTCGAGGGCATCGCGCATGCGCGTCGCCGCCGAGCGCGTCGACTGGGGGACGGTGACGAAGCGACCGGTCGGTGCGGGGAGTGCGGCTGCGACAGGTTCGGGCGCGGGTGGTTCGGGCGCGGGTGGTTCTGGTGCGGATGGTTCTGGTGCGGGTGGTGCAGGTGCGGGTGGTGCAGGCGCGGGTGGTTCGGGTGCGGGTGGTTGGGGTGCGGGTGGTTGGGGTACGGGCGGTTCGGCTGCGGGTGGTGGCTGTGGCGGGGGTGCGGCGAGGTGTGATGGCGGCGCAACGACGACCGGCAGCGTCGCGTGCGGTTCGGGCGCGCGTGACACCTCCGCGGGCGCACTCATGAGGAGGTCGAACGGTGGAGCCGGTACGACATCAGCCGGAAAGGGATCAGCCGGTGGCGGCTCCGAGGGTGCGAGGGGCGGCGCGGTCGCGAGCGCCGGCGACGGGACCGGCTCGGGGTCTGGCACCAGGGTGAGCGGTGCGATGGGCGCGATCGGTGCGGCGGGCGCGGCCATGGGGACATCGGCCGCGCCGGTCGGGGTGAACCGGAACACCGGCGGACCAGCGGGCGCGGGTGGCGTCACC
>JANOWV010000519.1:0-3949 GCA_031418075.1 Actinomycetes bacterium | reverse complement strand
CGAGTGCCGATCCCGACTTCTTCATCGCGCATGCCGACGTCGGGATGATCCTCGACATGGAGGCCGGCAACCAGGGAGCCGAGGGCACGCCTGCTCCGGTCAACCTCCTGTTGGATCTCCTCTCGCCACCGCAGAAGGTCTCGATCGCGCTGGTGCGCGGGATCGCCCGGGGCGGGGGCTCGGAGATCGCGCTGTCGTGCGACATGCGCTTCGCTACGCCGTCGGCCCGCTTCGCCCAGCCCGAGGTGGGGCTCGGGATCATCCCGGGTGCCGGGGGTACGCAACGGCTCACCCGGCTCGTGGGACGGGCCCGGGCGCTCGAGATCGTCCTCGGATGCGGTGACGTGACCGGGAGCGAGGCGGCCGCGATCGGATATGTGAACCGCGTGATCGGTGACGACGAGATCGAAGCCGAGGTGCGGGTGCTCGCGACCAGGATCGCGGCGATGCCGCCGATCGCGCTCGCGGCGGCCAAGCGCGCCGTTGGCCTCGCGCACGGCGATCCGACCGAGGGCTATGCCGCCGAGGCCGCGGGATTCCGCGAATCGCTCCAGGACCCGGTCGCCCGGGCGCGCATGCAAGGGTTTCTCGAGCTCGGCGGGCAGACCCGCGAGGTCGAGTCGGGCCCACTCGACGATGTGCTCGACCGGCTGACCGAGTCGTGATCGACCTCACGGGCAAGGTCGCCTGGGTGGCCGGTGCGGCCCGTCCACCGGGGATCGGGCGAGCGACCGCGATCGCGTTGGCCCGGGCGGGCGCCGACGTGGCGTGCGTCGACATCGTGGATGACGCGGCGGGCTCGGAGCAATCGTTTTGCGTTCGGCTCGCCGCGCTCGAGGCGACAGCGGAGGATGTGCGCGCCGAGGGACGACGCGCGCTCGTGCTCCCTGTCGATCTCACGGACGCCGACGCGGTCGACGCGTCGATCGCGACGACGGTCGCCGAGCTCGGTCGGATCGACATCGGCTGCAACCTCTCGGGAGGTACCGGTCCCGCGCTCGGGAACGGGCCGCTCCTCGACCTCGCACCAGAGGCGTGGCGGGCTGCGTTCGACGCGAACGTCACTGCCGCGTTCCTCGGGGCGCAGGCGTGCGCCCGGGTCATGCGGGAGCAGGGGAGTGGTGGCGCGATCGTCAACCTCTCGTCGTCGGCCGCGCTCGTCGCGGAACCGGGATTCGGGGCATTTGCCGCGGCGCGCGCCGCGCTCGGCCGGATGACCGAGGGTCTGGCTCGCGAGGTCGGCCCGGACGGGATCCGGGTGAACGCGGTGTGCCCGCTGGGGGTGGACCCGGGCACGGAGGGCAACCCGGGGCTGGTCGCCGGCGTGACCCAAGGGGGGCGGTCGCTCGAGGACTGGGCGACGGCCCGCATCCCCTTGGGGCGCCTGCAGGGGCCAGAGGAGACCGCGAACGTCATCCTCTTCTTAGTGAGCGACCTGGCCAGCTTCGTGAGCGGCCAGTCCATCCTCGTGGCCGGCGGCGCTCCCGCCTGATCGCCGCCCCGCCGGGGGTCGTTGCCGAAAGGGGTCGTTGCCGGAGGCCCAGGCATGCAGCAGACTTCCCGCAACCCCAAGGAGGCGCCATGTTCCCGTTCACGTTTCCGTCCGGATCGCTCCCCGACGAGATCGGGCTCTTCATCCCGCTGGCACTGCTCATCGGGGTCTTCGCGATCCTGCTGGTGCGGCGGAGGGATGCCGGCGCAGGCGACGACCGAGGTGCCCGCTACGTCGGGATGATCTCGCTGGTCACGTTGTTCGTGGCACTGTTCGCGGCCTTCATCGCAGTGAACGCGCTCACGGACCTGATGGTGGACCACGAGACGCGGGCCGAGATCAACCAGAAGGCGATCGAGTCCCCGGACTACCCGACGTTCTACCCGGGCACCGGCCCCGGCGGTGCGGTCACGTCGCTCTCGGTGGACCCGGGCGGGCTCTACACCTACAACCGGGATAACAACGGCAACTACGACACCGCTGTCGCCAGCGGGCTCGCGGCGCTGACTGCAGGCGCGGTGTTCATCTATCACCGGCGCCGCCGAGGCGAGATCATGCAGGCCAAGGGTGCCGCGTCATCGGGTGCCGCGGTGGTGAACCACGCATACCTCCAATCGGTGAAGGCCGTCGCGGCGCTCACGGTGGCGTTGGCCGGCGCCGCTGCGCTGTACGGCGTCTGGCACCTGCTCGCACCGGGGATCGCGGGATCGCTCGACGCCGATGTCGGGCGCGCCGAGGGGATCTCGACGTTCCTCTCTTCGGGGCTGCTCACTGTGGCGGCCGGGCTGATCTTCGTGCGGGCCGAGAACGAGCTCGGAAGCAACTAGCACGAAGGTGCGTCCCTCACCCACCCGTGCGGGCGGTGAGGGGCGCATCGGCTCCGGTCAGAGCGCGCGGGCGGCGACGTGGCCGTCGTACACGGCGCGGTCGACGAGACGCACCGCGACCGCGTCGCCGATCGCCACGACTTCGGGGACCTTGCCGTCGAGCGCGACGGTGAGCGCGTCGTTGGGGAGGCCGTGCGTGCGGATCACGACGGTGTCGACATCGGTGATCGTCTCGGTCTGGTGGGACAGCACGTCGAAGAGTGTCACCTCGTGGTCGCCGATGAAGCCGAGCACCGTGTTCGGGCGCCACTGCATGCCGGCCTGCACTGCTCGGGGCAGGATCGCCGAGGCCGACTCCCCGTCGAGCGCCATCGGCATCGGCAGCGGGGTCACGCAGATCGCCTCGGCGCCCGCGGTGGCGAGCAGCTCGCCGAGCCCGATCGCCTGGGCGTGACCGACCGCGTCGAGCAGCACGACCTTGTTCCCCAGGGCACCGGGCTTCCCCGACGAACCCGGTGACGCGAGGTGGGCCTGGAGTGCCTCGACGTGGTCGAGCACCCAGTCGGCTTCCGACCCGGGCACGGGCATCGGGTGGTACGCGGCCTGGCCGAGCTTCGTGGCATGTCCGCCGGTCGCGACGATCACCGCATCGGGAGCGAGGGCGAGGATCGACTCGACCGTCGCTTCGACACCGAGCTGCACGTCGACGCCCTGCCGCTCGCACTCATCGATACGCCAGCGCGCGATCTCCCAGATCTCCTCCCGGCCGGGAAGCTTCGCCGCCCAGCGGAGCGCGCCGCCGAGCTCATCCTCTTTCTCCAACAGCGTGACATCGTGACCGCGGGCCGCCGCGGTCGACGCGGCCTCCATGCCGCCCGGGCCGCCGCCGACCACGACCACCTTCTTCTTCACGGCGGCCGGCGTCAGCGTGCCGAGGCCCAGGTCGTCCTCCCGACCCACTGCGGGGTTCTGCACGCAGTTGATCGGCATCGACTGGAGCAGGTTGCCGTAGCAGGACTGGTTGATCCCCGTGCAGCGACGGATCTCGTCGTCGCGGTCCTCCTTGGCCTTGTTCACCCACTCCGGATCGGCGATGAGGGCGCGTACGAGCGTGATGCCGTCGGCTTCGTGGTTCGAGAGGATCTGCTCGGCCTCCTCGGGCGTGAGGATCCGGTGCACGGTGAACACCGGCGTGTCTCGCACCGCCTTCTTGATCGCGTGCGCCGCGTACACGCCGAACCCATGGGGCGCGTAGTTGGTGCGGAACATCCCGATGCCGCCGATGCCCACGCTCACGTTGAGGAAGTCGACGAGCCCGAGCTCTTCGTAGCGGGCGGCGATCTCCGCGCAGTCGTCGGCGGTGAGTCCGGGGCCGTGGGTCTGCTCGTCGTCACCGGCCATGCGCAGTCCCACGGCGACCTGGTCGCCGACGGCCTCGCGCACCGCCGACATCACCTCGACTCCGAAGCGCATGCGGTTCTCGATCGAGCCGCCGTAGGTGTCGGTGCGGTGGTTGTACTTCGGCGTGAGAAACTGGTGGAGAAGGTAACCGTGGGCACTCTGGATCTCGATGCCATCGAACCCGCCGGCCACCGCGTTCCGCGCGCACTTCACGTGGTACTCGATGCAC
>JANOWV010000518.1:0-1751 GCA_031418075.1 Actinomycetes bacterium | reverse complement strand
CGCTCACCCCGTCGGCCGCCAGCTCCTCCACCTCATGCACGACATCGCCCATGCGGCGGCTGACCTCAGCGCCGCGCACGAGTGGCACGATGCAGAACGTGCACGAGTTGTCACAGCCGATCTGGATCGTGACCCAGGCCGCGTGGTCGAGATCACGTCGTGCAGGGAGCGCCCCCGCGATCGCTGCCGCGTCGGGCCCGTGCTCTTCGGCGATCTCGACGATCGTCTCGCCCCGGGCCCGTTGCTCGTCGAGCAGGTCGACGGCCCGGTGGAGGTTGTGGGTCCCGAAGACGACGTCGACGTGGCCGGCCCGCTCGACGATCCGGTCGCGGTCCTTCTGGGCCAGGCAGCCCGCCACGGCGATCTGGAGACCCGGACGGGCCTCCTTGAGGGCCTTGAGGTTGCCCAGATGGCCGTAGAAGCGGTTGTCGGCGTTCTCCCTGATGCAGCAGGTGTTGAGGAGGATGACGTCGGCCTCAGTGGCGTCGTCGGTGGGCTCCATCCCGGCCGCGCTGAGCATCCCGGCCAGGTGCTCCGAGTCGTGCTCGTTCATCTGGCACCCGTAGGTGCGCACGTGGAACCGGCGAGTCACGATCACCGAGTGTACGGGGCGCCCCGCCGGCCGCCTCCGTGCTGAGCCACCGCTGGCGACCTGGCAGGATCAGCCGTCGTGCACGTCGGAGCCGTCGAGCTGGTCGTCGCCCTCGGGGCCGTGTTGATGGGCTCGGTCGTGCAGGGTTCCATCGGGTTCGGGCTCAACCTGCTCGCAGCACCGCTGGTGGCGATCGTCGTCCCCGAAGCGCTCCCCACCACCCTCGTGCTCGTGGCGTTCCCGCTCACCATCACGACCGTTGCCCGGGAGCACCATGCGATCGACCGGACGGCCGTCGCCCGGATGCTCGTGGGCGCCGTGCCCGGCACGCTCGTGGGCCTGTACATCGTCACGGAGGTCAGC
The DNA here is from genome assembly GCA_031418075.1 of Actinomycetes bacterium. Lineage (GTDB taxonomy): Bacteria > Actinomycetota > Acidimicrobiia > IMCC26256 > PALSA-555 > DASUAO01. The sequence goes on along the minus strand of JANOWV010000518.1, from coordinate 796 downwards.
AAGAGCACGCTGGGCACGCTCGTCGGCTTCGTGACGCTCCTGGGCGTCCTGCTGAGCGTCGTGTCGCCACCGATCCCGGTGACCGCCGTGACCGGTGCGATCGCCGGGTTCGCGTCGAACGCGTTCGGGACGGCGGCGGCCGTGGGTGGCCCGCCGGTCGCATTGCTCTTCCAGCACCGCGACGGCCCGTCGGCGCGCTCCACCCTTGGTTCGTTCTTCGCGGTGAGCGCCAGCATGTCGCTGATCGGCTACGCGGCCGCCGGCACCATCCACGGTGATCAGGTGCTCTTCGCCCTCGCGCTCGCCCCCGCGATGCTCATCGGGTTCTGGGCCAGCAAGCACCTCCACGTGTTCGTGGACGGGGGCTGGCTGCGCCCGATCGTGCTCGTCGTGTCGGGGATCGCCGGATGCATCGCGATCGGACGCGGCCTGCTCTGATCTCCCCGCCTTTCCCATGAACAAGTGACGCTCCGGGTCCAAGATGGCCCCGGAGCGTCACTTGGTCGAGCAGGGATGGCTGATCAGGACTTGGCGGAGGCCTTCGCCCCGTTCTTCGCCGCCGCGGTCGGCGGTTCAGCCGGAGCGTCCTTCGTCTCCTTGGCTGCCTTCGCGGCGACTTCCGCCGCTTCGGCGATGGCGTCGGCGGCGGCCTCGGTGAGGTCGATCTCGCCCTCGGGTGCCGGGACGTCGATGTCCTCACCGATGCCGGCCTTCACCCGGATCTTCTCCATGATCTCGAGCATCATGTCGAGGTTGTCCTTGAGGAACGTCTTGGCGTTCTCCCGGCCCTGACCGA
>JANOWV010000517.1:0-6724 GCA_031418075.1 Actinomycetes bacterium | reverse complement strand
TCGCGGTCGACCGCGGGCTCACCATGGCCGACCTCTTCGGGACGATCGAGGCGTTCGCCAAGCGCCTCTTCGACGACGACTCCGTGCGCACCCGGTTCCGGTCCGACTTCTTCCCGTACACCGAGCCGTCAGCCGAGCTCGCCGTGAGCTGTGTGTTCTGCCACGGCGACGGCTGTCGGGTCTGCTCGCACACCGGCTGGATCGAGCTCGGCGGCTGCGGGATGGTCGATCCCAATGTCTTCCTCGCGGTCGGCGTCGATCCCGAGGAGTGGCAGGGCTTCGCATTTGGGTTCGGGCTGGAGCGCATCGCGATGATCCGCCACGGCATCGACGAGATCCGAACGTTCTTCGACAACGACGTCCGATTCCTGGGGCAGTTCTAATGCGCGTCCCGCTCTCCTGGATCCGCGACTTCACCCCCGCCGACGCGCCGGTCGACGAGCTCGTCGCCGCACTCAACCAGCTCGGCCTCGAGGTCGAGGCGGTGGAGGAGCCCGGCCGCGAGGTCCTCGGGGTGCGCGTGGCGCGAATCCTCGAGGTCATCCCGCATCCCGACGCTGATCGCCTACGCCTGGCCGATGTCGACTTCGGCGATGGCACGACACGCGTCGTCTGTGGTGCACCGAACATCGAGGCCGGCCAGCTCGTGCCTCTCGCACCGAGCGGTGCGACGCTTCCGGGCGGTTTCGTCCTCGAACGCCGGACCATCCGCGGTCAGGTCTCCGACGGGATGCTGTGCTCCGCGAAAGAGCTCGGCCTGGGTGACGACCACGGCGGGATCCTCGTGCTCGATCCTGGCGCGGTTCCCGGCGACGACGTCCGTCCTGCGCTAGCGCTCGACGACGTGGTGTTCGATCTCGCGATTACCCCCAACCGGCCCGACGCGATGTGCGTCGTGGGGGTCGCCCGCGAGATCGCTGCGCACCTGGGGGAGCCGTTTGCGTTGCCTACCTCGGAGCCGAGTTTGGCCAAGGGCGTCGGGGCGGACGTGACGGTCGTCGTGGAGGCACCCGACCGCTGCCCGCGGTACCTGGCCCGCGTCGCTCGGGTGACGATGGGTCCGTCGCCGGCCTGGATGCAGCAGCGCCTGCTCAAGGCGGGGATGCGTCCGATCAACAACGTGGTCGACGTCACCAACTACGTCCTGCTCGAGCGCAACCAGCCCCTCCACGCGTTCGACCTCGGACGCCTCGCCGGCCGGGGCATCGTCGTGCGCACCGCGGAGTCAGGGGAGCATCTCACCACGCTCGACGGGGTGAAACGCTTGCTCGACGCCGACGACCTGCTCATCTGCGACGCCGAGCGGTCGCCCCAAGCCATCGCGGGGGTCATGGGCGGCGCGACGTCGGAGGTCGCCCCCGATACCACCGAGATCCTGCTCGAGTCGGCGTACTTCGAGCGGATGGGCATCGCCCGGACATCGAAGCGCCTCAAGCTGCGATCCGAGGCGAGCGCGCGGTTCGAGCGCGGCCTCGATCCTGATGGGGTCGCGGTGCACGCAGCGCGCGCGCTCGAGCTGCTCGTCGACGTCGCCGAGGCACAGGTGGCTGGCGACATGGTCGACGTCGTCGCGCAGCCGTTCGTCCGCCCCAGCATCGCGGTACGCACGTCGAAGGTGAACGCGGTGCTCGGGACCTCGCTCGACGACCGTGCGGTTGCCGGCGCGCTCACCCCGCTCGGGATCGAGGTTTCCGGGACTGGCGATGCGCTGCTCGCGGTCCCGCCGAGCTTCCGGCCCGACCTCGAACGCGAGATCGACCTGGTCGAGGAGGTCGCCCGACGCGTGGGCTTCGACGCGATCGGCCGGACCGTACCCAAGCCGGAGCACCAGGTAGGTGCGCTCACCCCGCGTCAACGGAAGCTGCGCGCCGCGGCCGACGCGCTCGTTGGCGCGGGTGTCTCGGAGGCGATGACGGTTCCCCTCGTGGCGCCAGCACTGCTCGCTCGCTTCGGCGTCACCGATGCCGTCGAGCTGGCGAACCCGCTGCGCGCCGAGGAGTCGGCGCTGCGGACCGCGTTGCTGCCCGGCTTGCTCGAGGCGGCTGGGTTCAACGCGGCCAGGGGGCAGGCTTCGGTCGCACTGTTCGAGATGGGCGCGGTCTTCGGGCGCCCTGCTGCCGACGAGCTCCTCCCCGATGAGCGCGATCACATCGCCGTGGTGCTCACCGGTCTCGTCGATCGACGTCCGATCGAGACGGTACGAGCGGTCGACGGCTACGACGCCACCGACCTCCTCGGCGTGTTGAGCATGGGCCTGGGTGCGGGCGCCCTGGGTGCGGGTGGCCTGGGTGCGGGTGGCCTGGGTGCGGGTGGCCTGGGTGCGGGCGCGCTCGGTACCGGCGCGTTCGAGACTGGTCGTCTCGCGTTGGCCGATGTTCGGGCGACCAGGGCCCCGGCCGGATGGCATCCCCGGCGGTCCATGCGGATCGTGGCTGATGCTCCCGACGGTCCGATCGATGTGGGCATCGTCGGCGAGCTGGCACCCGATGTCGTTGGAGCGGCCGGGCTCACCGGAACCGTCGCGGCGTTCGAGGTCGATCTCACCACCATCCTCGCGACGTTCCCCGGCGCTTCCGCCGACCATGCGTTCGTCGCCCCGTCACCGTTCCCGCTCTCCGCGATCGACCTGGCCTTCGTCGTGTCCGACGAGGTGCTGGCGGGAGCGGTGGCCGCCACGATCCGCGGCGCCCTGGGACCGGTCGTCGAGTCGGTGCGGGCGTTCGACGAGTTCCGTTCCGACGACCTGGGCGACGGGCAGCGCAGTCTCGCGTTCGCGGTGCGGCTCCGGGCGCCGGATCGCACGCTCACCGACGCCGAGGTCGCGGCACTGCGGGCCGAGGTCGTGGCCGAGGTCGCACGCGCCCACGAGGGCCGTCTGCGGGGCTGACCGCTGCGGAGCTGCTGCGGCCTCGCTGCGGTCCGGGCCCCGGCTGGTCCGGGCGCGGTATTGCATGAGTATGCAGAAGACTGTATGCTCGCTCCATGGCTATTCGAGCCGCCGTGATCGGCGCATCGGGGTACACGGGAGCTGAGCTGTTGCGGCTCCTCGCCGGGCACCCGGAGATCGAGGTCATCGCGGCGACAGCCGAGTCGAACGCGGGCAACGCGGTCGCCGACCTGTATCCGGCGCTCGCCCCGGCGTACCCGGCGTTGCGCTACGACACGGTCGATCCCGCCGACCTCAGCGGGATCGACGTCGCCTTCCTGGCGCTGCCGCACGGGGAGTCCCAGGGGCTCGTGCCCGACCTGGTGGACCACGTCGGCCACATCGTCGACCTCGGCGCCGACTTCCGGCTCCCGGCGGCGGCGTACGCCGAGTGGTACGGCGAGGAGCACGCCGTGCCCGAGCTCCTCGGGAGCTTCGCGTACGGCCTCCCAGAGGTCTGCCGTGCGGACCTTGCGACCGTCGCGCACGTGGCGGCGCCCGGGTGCTATCCGACCGCGGCCACCCTCGCCCTCGCGCCGCTCTTCGTCCACGGGCTCGCCGACCCGCACGGGATCGTGGTCGATGCCGCATCCGGTATCTCGGGGCGGGGTCGCGGCCTCTCGGCGCCGAGCCTGTTCTCGGAGGCGAACGAGACCTACGCCGCGTATGGGCTGGTGACGCATCGCCACACCGGCGAGATCGAGCACGCACTCGGTCGGTGCCTCCCGTCGGGAGCCGCGCCTCCTACCGTGCTGTTCACCCCGCATCTCGTCCCGATGACCAGGGGCGTCTTCGCCACCTGTCATGTCCGGCCGAAGGGTGACGTCGCGACGAAGGACCTCACGTCGGACCATCTCCTCGACATCTATCGCGAGCACTACGCCGACGAGCCCTTCGTGCTCGTGCGGGACACCCCGCCGACGACGAAGGCGGCATCGGGCTCGAACACCTGCCACGTCACCGTCCGCTACGACCCGCGCACCGGCTCGATCCTCGCACTCGCGGCCATCGACAACCTGGTGAAGGGTGCCGCGGGTCAGGCGATCCAGGCGACGAACGTCGTGCTCGGCCTGCCCGAGGGCACCGGACTCCCGACCGTCGGGACGATGCCGTGAGCATCACCGCGGTCCCCGGATTCGAAGCCGCCGGCATCGCGTGCGGCATCAAGGAATCGGGTGATCCCGACCTCGCTCTCGTCGCCACCTCCGACCGCCGGCCTGCGGCCGCCGCGGGTGTCTTCACCACCAACCTCGCCTGCGCGGCACCGGTCCAGATCTCGCGTGCCCACCTCCGCGACGGTCGAGCCGGTGCTGTGGTCCTGAACTCGGGGAACGCGAACGCGGCGACCGGGGAAGCGGGTCGGCAGCACGCGCTGCAGACCTGCGAGTGGGTGGCGAGCGGGCTCGGTCTCAGCACCGAGGACGTGCTCGTGTGCTCGACCGGGCTCATCGGCATCCCGTTGCCCATCGCGCCGATCGAGTCCGGCGTCCCGGTCCTCGTCGCGGCGCTCGCGAGCACGGGTGCCGCAGGAGACGCCGCAGCCGACGCGATCCTCACCACCGACACCGTCCGGAAGGTCTCGGTCGTCCAGGCCGAGCTCTCGGGTGGTCCCGGATTCGTCGTCGGCGGGATGGCGAAAGGTGCCGCGATGCTGGCACCGGCGATGGCCACGATGCTCGCAGTCCTGGTCACCGATGCCGCGGCCGACCCGTCGGCACTGCACGGTGCGCTCGAGCACGCGGTGCGCGACACGTTCAACGCTCTCGTCGTCGACGGCTCCATGAGCACCAACGACACGGTGCTGCTCCTCGCCAACGGCGCTGCAGGGAACCCGACGATCGAGTCGAGTGGTCACGCCTACCACGCACTCGTCGAGGCCGTCACCGTGGCGTGTGACGGCCTTGCCGCCGCGATGGCCTCCGATGCCGAAGGTGCCACGAAGCTGGCGACCGTCGTGGTCGAAGGGGCGCGTTCGGTGGAGGAAGCCCGTCGGGCGGCCCGGGCGGTAGCCGGGAGCCAGCTCGTGCAGTGCTCGCTCTACGGCCGGGACCCGTACTGGGGGCGGGTGCTCTCCGAGCTGGGTGCCAGCGGTGCGTACTTCGATCCGGAACGAGTCGACATCGCGTACAACGGCATCGAGGTGTGCCGCAACGGCATCGCGGGCCTGCACGACGAGGTCGCGCTCGAGGCGGCCATGACGGGCCGCGAGATCACGATCACCTGCAAGCTCTACCTCGGCATGGCGAGGGCGTCGGTCCGTTTCACCGACCTCACGCATGCGTACGTCGACGAGAACATGGGGACGTCATGAGCGGAGCCGGATCATGAGTGACAGGCGGCTCCGTGACGCCCACGCGAAGGCCGCCCTCCTCGCTGAGGCGCTTCCGTACATCAAGGAGTTCTCGGGGCGCACCGTCGTGATCAAGCTCGGTGGCAGCGCCATGGAAGATCCCTCGCTGACGGAGCTGTTCGCCGAGGACGTCGTGCTGATGCGTCTTGTCGGCATGAACCCGGTCGTCGTGCACGGCGGCGGCCCCCAGATCAGCGACCTCATGCGCCGGCTCGGTAAGGAGCCAGAGTTCATCGACGGGTTGCGGGTCACCGACGCCGAGACCATCGACATCGCGCGGATGGCGTTGGTCGGCAAGGTCAACCGCGACATCGTGACGACCTTGAACCGCCACGGCTCGTACGCGATGGGCCTGTCGGGGGAGGACGCCAGCCTGCTGCGGGTCTCCCAGCGTGATCCCCGCCTCGGCTTCGTGGGCGACGTCCGCCACGTCGACCCGGCGGTCCTCGAGCGGGTGCTCCGAGAGGAGCTCATCCCGGTCGTCGCGACGATCGGTGCTGACGACGAAGGTCGGCCCTACAACGTGAACGCCGATACCGCCGCGGGTGCGATCGCGGCTGCGCTCGGCGCCGAGAAGCTCGTGTACCTCACCGATGTGACCGGGATCTATTCGGACTTCGGCGACGAGTCGTCGCTCGTCGCCCAGACCGACGTCTCGGGTCTGGAGCGCCTGCTCGCCGACGGCAAGGTGGGGGAGGGGATGATCCCGAAGGTCCGGTCGTGCATCGCAGCCCTGGAGCACGGCGTCCACCGCGCCCACGTGCTCGACGGACGGGTCCCGCACGCCCTGCTCCTCGAGTTCTTCACCCGGGAAGGGGTGGGGACGGTGATCGACCAGTGAGCGACTCGACGACGCTCCTCGCCGAGCTGTGCGCACTCGATGCGCAGCACGGCATGCAGACCTACGGCCGCGTGCCGGTCGCCTTCGTACGCGGTGAGGGCACGATCCTCTGGGACTCCGAAGGTCGCCGGTACCTCGACTTCCTGTCGGGGCTCGCGGTGACGTCGCTCGGTCACGCGCACCCGGCCGTCGCGGCAGCGATCGCGGAGCAGGCCACGACCCTGCTGCACGTGTCGAACCTCTACTACAACGACCTCCAACCCCGGCTCGCGGCGCGCCTCGACGCACTGCTGGGGGGCGGAGGCCAGACGTTCTTCGCGAACTCGGGTGCCGAGGCGAACGAATGCGCGATCAAGCTCGCGCGTCGCCACGGACAGTCCCAGGGTGGGCCGGCACGCCACGAGATCGTGAGCGCCTACGGCTCCTTCCACGGGCGGACGCTCGCGTCGCTCGCCGCGACGGGCCAGCCCCAGAAGCACGAGGCGTTCCAGCCGTTGCCGCCGGGCTTCCGGTACGTCCCGTACGACGACGTCGACGCGCTCGCAGCCGCGCTCGACGAACGCGCGTGTGCCGTGATGCTCGAGTCGATCCAGGGCGAAGGGGGAGT
>JANOWV010000516.1:0-1554 GCA_031418075.1 Actinomycetes bacterium | reverse complement strand
TCGGCTCGTCCACCGCGACGGGAGCGTCGGGCGGCCCCGTCGTGTCGGCCATGACCACCAGCCTGTCAGCAAACCCAGGCTGCCCCGCGTCACCTCGTGGCGACGGGTCGTAGCGGGCTCAGGGGACGCGGACGAGCTCGAGGACGCGGCCCAGGGGGATCGGGCCGTCGGAGTCCTCCCACTGCTTCGCGTCGCAGCGACCGCAGCGACGGAACGTCAGCTCGGCGTCGGCGACCCGCATCCGGATCTCGATCAGGGCGCCTTTGGTACAGGTTGTGCAACGCATCTCGGTTCGACCTCCCAGTCGTGTGGTACCTGACCGGTATCGGTCGCCGGCCCTGAGAACTTGAGCCGACCCGGATCGCCGTGCTCGGCGGTCACGGGTGGCGGATTCAGGTCACGATCAGGATCGATGCGAGGAGGTTGAAGCCCATGTGCAGGAAGATCGACTGTGAGACGTTGCCGGTGCGGACCGCCCGCCACCCGCTGATGAGGCCGAGGGCCAAGAACGCGGGCACGTAGTAGTAGGTGTTCGGGTCGCCCACCACGTGGACGAGGGCGAAGATCAGTGCGGACATGAACACCGCCCAACCCGGGGTCGTCCGGCGGAGGAGCCCCCGCAGGAGCGCCCCGCGGAAGAGCAGCTCTTCCGCGACCGGTGCGATCAGCACCACGCTGAGGGCGAAGATCGGGATCTCGATCCCGTTGGCGTGCTCGAACTGCCGCACGACCTCCTGCGCAGAGTCCTGCAGATCGGCCAGCTCGGTGATCGGCAGCAGCAGCCAGCCGGCCACGAGCGAGATCCCGACACCCACGGGCAGCCAGGGAAGGTCGCGCAGACGCATGGCGAAGCCGAAGTCGGCCGCGAGGCCACCGCGGCCTTTCGAGCGCCCGATGAACGCGAGTGCGGCGATGGTGCCGATGCTCTGCGCGATGAGCGACGCGAGGATGCCGCTCACCTCGAGGTCCTGCGGAAGCCCCGATACGGGTGCGTCGGTGCGGCCAGCAGCGATCGCGACCAATGGCAGCAGCGCGAGCAGTGCACACACGAACCCGACGATCCACGCGATCGCCGCGTCGGGGAGGCCCCAGCGGAGCGTCGCGGGTGGCACCGGCGCCGCGCGGTTGTCGATGAGGCTCATGTGCCGCACGTCGACATCGGGCGAGGTGCGGGGCCCGAGCCCCAACCCGAATCCCCGGCCGAATCCCCGGCCGAATCCCCGGACGAATCCCCGGCCGAATCCCCGGCCGAATCGGGGGCCGAATCGGGGGGATCGCAACGCGAGCCTGCGACAGCTTCCATCTGCGAGAACGGTAGCGGTGACTTCGCGTAACTTCGCGCACGGTCGCGACGCCGAGGGCACGGCGGTCGAACCGGCGTCCTACGATGGGGACTGCATCGCAGCCCCGTCCTCGATCGTCGCCGCTTCGACCTGGAGCACCTCATGAGTCGCCCCCCGTCCGACATGCCGCCGGGGCGCCCCGCGGGCGGAGGCAACCGTCGGCCGCGCGACGGTCGGAGCGCCCCCCAGACGGACCGACCGCAGAGCTGGA
>JANOWV010000515.1:0-3156 GCA_031418075.1 Actinomycetes bacterium | reverse complement strand
GCGCCCGACAATGATTCGCGTGCACTACTCCGATTGCCACGCGCCGTGGTCGACCCGCAATCGTACGACGGAGCGTGGCTAAAGTCAGCGCCCGTGATCTTGTCCGATCGTTCTATTCGTGAAGCGCTCGCGGCTCGACGCATCGTCGTCGACCCACTCGACGACGCCGACGTACAGCCGTCGTCCGTTGATCTCCGCCTCGACCGTTACTTCCGCGTCTTTCGCAACGACACCACGCCCTACATCGACCCGAAGCTGTCCCAGGAGGACCTCACCGAGCTGGTCGAGGTCGCCGAGGATGGCGCCTTCATCCTCCACCCCGGGGAGTTCGTCCTCGGCAGCACGCTCGAGCGCGTGGCGCTTCCCGACGACCTCGTGGCTCGCCTCGAAGGGAAGTCGAGCCTCGGACGCCTCGGGTTGCTGATCCACTCGACCGCCGGATTCGTCGACGCCGGGTGGGACGGACATCTGACGCTCGAGCTCAGCAATGTCGCGACGCTGCCGATCGCGCTCTACCCCGGCATGAAGATCGGGCAGATCTCCTTCCTGCGTATGACGACCCCGGCGGAGAACCCGTACGGCTCGGGCGCGGCAGGATCGAAGTACCAGGGGCAGCGAGGTCCGACACCGTCGCGCTACTACCTCAACTTCCGTACCGAACCGGGGGAATGACGATGGACGTCGAGACCTGCGTCGCGCGGACAGCGCAACCGATCGTGAGCTGCGGTGGTGCGTTCATGCTCCACCCGGACACCACTGCACGGGGCGAGGCGGTCGGCCTCGACTTCGCCTCCTTCTATGGGCTGGGCCGTGGCGGCGTGCTCGGTGACGTCGATGCCGACGTCGTCATCTCGGCGTTCGCGTTCTTCGAGCCCGGAATCGTGCGCGGGCTCTGGGACGGCGCCCGCACGAAGATGACGCCGGCCGAAGGGGCGGAGAGGTACGCCGCCGCATGCGCGGACTGGGGCCGCGACCACCTCGCAAGTGTCGACGGCCTCGACGAGCTCGCGACGTTGCTCGCCAAGGTCTCGCAGGCGGCCAGCCCCGTCGGAGCACCATTGTTCGCCGGCTGGCGCGCCATGCCGCTTCCCGATGACGCGCCTGGTCGCGCGATGCAGCTGATGCATGTCCTGCGAGAGCTGCGGGGCGGCCTCCACATCTGCGCGGTGCTCGCGGCCGGGCTCACCCCGGCCGAGGCGCTCATGGTCGGCAATCCCGACAGCATGCCCCTGTTCGGCTGGTCGGAGCCCTATCCGGATCCCGAACCGCACCGCTCCGCGCACGCTGAAGCCGAAGCCGCTACCAACCGCCTCGTCGCCCCGGCATTTGCCGCGCTCGACCACAGCGAACGGGAACGCCTCGTCGAGCTCCTCGACGGTGTGTACGCGGCGGTCTCCGCGTAACCGAAGTTCCCGGGAACCGCGGCGCCGAACGGAGCGTCGAACTCCTCGATACCGAATCGAAGGGGTCTCCGATGCGCCGCATCGTCGTCACTGCAAGCGTCGTCGCCACCGCGCTCTTGCTCGTCACCGGGTCCGCATTCGCCTGCGGGAGCCTCGTGGCCGAGAACGGCGCCGTGCAGCTCGTGCGCACCAGCACGCTCGCCGCGTACCACGACGGCGTCGAGCACTACGTCACGAGCTTCGAGTTCGCCGGTGGCACCGAGTCGTTCGGCTCGATCATCCCGCTCCCGGCGGCGCCGACGAAGGTCGAACGCGGCGGTGACTGGACGCTGCAACGGCTCCAGCGCGAAGTCGCGCCGGTGGCGTTGGCCTCCCCGTCGTTCGACTCGACGGAAGCGGCCGCCGGCAAGGTGGAGGTGCTCCAGCAGACGCGCATCGACTCCCTCGACATCACGATCCTGAAGGGTGGAGGCAAGGCGGTCGCCGCGTGGGCCGCGGACAACGGCTTCACCCTCACCGATGACACACCCGACGTCCTCGACTTCTACGCCCGACGGTCGCCGTACTTCATGGCGGCGCGCTTCGATCAGAGTGCTGCCGTCGCGCAGGGCCTCGGTGGTGGTGATGGGATCCCGGTGCACCTCACGATGCCAGTCGACAACCCCTGGGTGCCGCTACGCATCCTCTCGACCGGGAAGCGTGCCGGCGAAGTGGTGCAGGCCGACGTCTTCCTCCTCACCGACGACGAGCCCTCGCTGCTCCATGGCGACGGTGTGACCGTGCAGCGATCCGAGCCGGCGTCGTCGTCCCTGCTCGACGATCTGCGCGCCGACACCGGGATGGCCTGGATCCCCGACGACGCCTGGCTGACGTTCGCGCAGGTGAGCGCACCTGTGCGCGACCTGACCTACGACCTCGCGATCAACGCCCACGGCGGTACGCCCGATCCGCGGGACGCCGGCGCGCTTCCTGTAGCCGCGATCGTCGCCTCATCGACCGACTGGTGGGTGGTCGGCGGTATCGCGGTGATCGCGGCCTTCGGCAGCCTGGTCGTGGCGTCGACGCGCCGGATCAGAGGCCGGGCGTGAACGAGGCGGTCGGCGGCGCGGCGGCGTTGTCGGCTGCCTCGACCGCTTCGAGCAACACCTCGGCGATGTCCTGCACGCGGACGTCCTCGCGGCCCTTGCCCTTCACGCCGTCTTCCATCATCACGTAGCAGAACGGACAGGCGACCGCGATCCGCGACGCGCCGGTCTCGAGCGCTTCGGCCGAGCGCTCGTCGTTGACCTTCGTGCCGACGTGTTCCTCCATCCACATGCGCGCGCCACCGGCGCCGCAGCACATCCCACGGGTGCCGTTGCGAGGCATCTCGACGATGTCGATGCCGGCCAGCGAGCCGATCACGTTGCGTGGGGCGAGGTACACGTCGTTGTGGCGGCCGAGGTAGCACGAGTCGTGGTAGGTGACGCGCTCACTCAGCGACGCACCCTGCATCGAGAGGCGGCCATCGTCGATCAGCTCGGAAAGCAGCTGCGAGTGGTGGACGACCTCGTACTTCCCGCCGTACTGCGGGTACTCGTTCGCCAGGGTGTTGAAGCAGTGCGGGCACTGCGTGATGATCTTCGTCACGCCCATCCCGTCGAGTGCCTCGATGTTCTGCATCGCCAGCATCTGGAACAGGTACTCGTTGCCGGAACGCCGAGCCGGGTCTCCCGTGCAGAGCTCGTTGGGGCCGAGGATCCCGAAGTCGATC
>JANOWV010000514.1:0-1765 GCA_031418075.1 Actinomycetes bacterium | reverse complement strand
CTTCGGGTCCTCGCCGTAGAAGTCGGTCACCGCTTGTGCCATCAACTCGAGGAGTCGTTCCTCGTGCTGGCGAGCGACGAGCACGTAGTCGGGCGCGATGCAGGTCTGCCCGGCGTTGAGGAACCGGCCCCAGATGATCCGGCGCGCCGTCACCTCGAGGTCGGCCGATGCGTCCACGATCGCCGGGCTCTTGCCGCCCAGCTCGAGTGTCACCGGGGTGAGGTGCTCTGCCGCAGCCCGCATGACGATCCGGGCGACCCTGCCGTTCCCGGTGTAGAAGATGTGGTCCCAGCGCTCCGCCAGGAGGGCTTGCGTCTCGTCGACCGCGCCTTCCACGACGGCGACCGCGTCGGGATCGAGGTACTCGCGGAGCAGCCGGGCGAGCACGGCGGACGTGCGGGGCGCGAGCTCCGACGGCTTGACCACCGCACAGTTACCGGCGGCGATCGCGCCGATGAGCGGCGCGAGGGTCAGCTGCACCGGGTAGTTCCACGGAGAGATGATCAACACGACGCCGAGCGGCTCGCGCACGACGCGTGCCTTCGCCGGCTTCGTCGCGAGCGGTGTGCGGACTCGCGTCGGGCGGGTCCAGCGCCGGAGGTGCGCCAGCACGTGGTCGATCTCGTTGATGACGAAACCGATGTCGGTGGCCCACGCCTCGAGCCGCGGCTTGCCGAGATCTCCGGCGAGGGCTGCGAGCAGGTCCGCCTCGCGTTCGACGAGCGCGGTGCGCATCGCCTGCAGCTGCGTGCGGCGCCAGTCGAGGGGGCGGGTGCGGCCCGAGGCGAAGGTGGCTCGCAGCCGGGCGATCAGCGCCGGCGCGTCGAGGTCGGGGGTCGCGGGGGTCGGACCCGGGTCGGCGGGACGATCGGTGCGGGGCTGGGTGGTGGTCATGTGCGGTCCTTTGCCGGGAGTGCGCGGTCCTGGGCCGGGATGAGGTCCAGGATCCGACGCAGGTCGGGGGCGGTCTCGACTGCTTCGCCGGTGAGGTCGGCGGGGGCGGTCGTGTCGGGCCAGTGGCCGTCGCGCTGGAGGTAGAGGGGGGTCATGCCCATCTGTCGGGGCCCGACCACGTCGGGGCCCCAGGTGTCCCCCACGAAGAGCACGTCCTCGGGCGCGACACCGACCTTGTCGAGGGTGTGCTCGAAGATCCGCGGGTGGGGCTTGCGGGCACCGGCCCAGGCCGAGGAGACGACGACGTCGACGGAGTCGGTGAGCCCGGCTTCGTCGACGGCCTCGGCGAGGTCCCAGTCCCAGTTGGAGCAGATCGCGAGCAGCATCCCGGCCTCGCGGGCACGTGCGAGCACGTCGACGACCTCGTCGTAGGGCTCGAGGACGCGCGTCTCCTGGCCCGCCCGGAACTTGTCCATCACCAGCTCGTACTCGCCGGGGTGCAGGTCGGTGTCGGCGAGCATCGCGAGGAGGCGCTGGCGCTGCCACTCGATGTAGTGGTCGCGGCTCTGGGAGTGTTCCACGTGCTCTACACCATCGAGCCCGTCGTTCCACCACTTGTTCTTGGTGCTCTCGTCGAGCTCGACCCCGTGCTCGGCAAGCACGACGTCGACGGCCACCCACTGCGTGGCGCGCGCGAGGGTCCCGTAGAAGTCGAGCAGCACGGCGGAGACGGCCATTCCGCAAGCCTACGGGCCTACCACCGGTACACGCGCTTCGAGGATGACGAGCGACTGAAACCCTGGCCCGTCCAGCTGGAACGCGTAGCAACCGGGGGTATGCACCTCGACGGTGCTCGGAGTGTCGTGCCACT
>JANOWV010000513.1:0-2239 GCA_031418075.1 Actinomycetes bacterium | reverse complement strand
CGACGAAGCCGCGTGGGCGGGCGAAGACCCGCGACCACGTCGTGCTCCACACCGACCTCACCCGCCTGCTCGGCGGGTCACCGGCCGACGACCACGGGAAGCTCGTCGGTGGTCGCTGTGAGATCCCGGGGGTTGGCCCGGTCCCGGTCGAGCACGCCCGAGCGATGCTCGGCGACGGCCCACTCGGCGGCGCGATCCTCACGATCCTCGTCGAAGACGGTGAGGACGTGCGCACCTTCGCCCGACCCGGCCGCAACGTCACCCGCCGACTCGCCCAGCTGCTCGATGCCCGCTCGCCGGCGTGCTCGATCACCGGCTGCGGACGGGTCTCGCGCCTCGAGAACGACCACGGCACACCGGTGAGCGAGGGCGGCGACTCCACCGACGCGAACCTCGACCCGCTGTGTCGACAGCATCACCGCAAGAAGACCGACGGCTGGGTCCTCACCGAGCGATCCGACGGCGGCAGCACCCTCGAGCCCCCACCCGGGAGGCGAGAAGCCGAGGCGGCGTGAGGCCGCACTGGCACCCCCGGCCGCACGGCACACTTCAGACAGGCAGCTCGTACTCCACCCAGGGGCTGCGCGTCGCGTCGGTCGCGTCGTAGAGCCGTTGCGCCGTCGCGTTGTCGGGCGCGGTGCTCCACACGAGCGATGCCGCACCCCGGGCGCGCGCCACCTCCGCCGATGCCTCGAGCAGGACCCGGCCGACGCCGGTGCCGCGCACCTCCGGCACCGCGTACAGGTCGTGGAGGCACACCACCTCCTTGGCGCTGACGGTGTCGAGGCGCCAGTGCAGGCACGCGTAGCCCACGAGCAGGTCGCTGCCGTCCACCCGAGCGCCGAGCAACACACCCGGCGCGGACCCTGATCCGGGCGACGATGCGCCGGACTGCACGAAGCGCCGGAAGAACGATGCGTTGCGCTCCTCGTCGGGCTCGACCTCATAGAACCGTTGGTACGCCGCGATGAGCGGCAGCACCTCCGGGTACTCAGCGTCGGTGATCGGGACGATCCGGGCGCTCATCGTGCCTTCCCACCCCGGTCGAAACGACGAGCCCGAGCGAGCCGGTGCCGGGCCTGCGCCTCGAACACGCGGCGATGCACGGGCTGGAGCAGCTTCCAGTAGAGGAACCCGGGGACGCCCTTCGGCCGGAGCGCACCGACCTGCACGAGGCGGTCGTGGCGCACCTCCCAACCGAGCCAGCCTTCGCCCACGAACCAGCGCAGCGCGCGCAGCACGAGCGCACGAGGACGACGGGCGGCGACGACCCACCAGTCGACCCCCGCTCCGGGCACGAGCCGCTCGGCACGACCCAGCGGCCAGCGCTCCCCCACCAGCCGGCCCAGCGCCATGCGGACGCGCCATCCGGCCACCAAGCCGTACCACCGGAGACTCCCACCGATCCGGTCGAGATCCCGGTCGATCGCGTCGACGTCCGACGCCTCGATAGGGATCTCGACCCGCTCCGTGTACACGCCGTCGAGGAGCCCGCTCGACCGGTCCAACAGCGAGATTTCGACCAGCGGCGCCTGGTCATCGAGTGCCGCGCGGATCGCGTCGACCAGCGGACGCGCCGCGATCCCGAACGCCGCTTCGGTCCGGGCGCCGTCGTGCACGACGACCTCGGTCCCGAGGCTCTCGATGAGCGCGTGGCTGACCCGCTGGTCGACGGGCGTCACGAAGTCGACCCAGTACGACGAGAGCCGCGGCGTCAGCAAGGGCACGTCAACGATCACCCGGCGGCGAAGCCCACGAGCCTCGGCGTACGCGTCGATCATGGCCCGGTACGTGGTGACGTCGGCACCACCGACCTCGTAGACCCCGGGATCCACATCGATCGCCCGCACCAGGTGCTCGACCATGTCCGCCAGCGCGATCGGTTGGATCCTCGTGCGCACCCATCGCGGGCACACCATGAACGGCAGCCGCTCGGTGAGGTACCGCAGCATCTCGAAGCTGATGCTCCCCGACCCGAGGATCACCGCGGCTCGCAGTTCCACGACGGGCACACCCGCAACGCCCAGCGCTCGACCGACCTCTTGACGAGAGAGGAGGTGCTCCGACGACGGGTCGTCGCCGAGGCCGCCGAGGTACACGATGCGACCGACGCCGGCACGCGCCACACCACGCCCGAACGACGCAGCAAGCCGGCGGTCGCGCGCGCGGAAGTCGCCGACGTCGAGCGAGTGCACCAAGTAGTAGGCGACGTCGACACCGGCGAGCGCGGAGACAACGG
>JANOWV010000512.1:0-3025 GCA_031418075.1 Actinomycetes bacterium | reverse complement strand
GCGGTCGCTGCAACACTACACGATCGGTGGCGACTGCAAGACGGTCCCCGTCATCAGGGGGATGGCCATCCAGAAGAAGGCTGCCGCGCTCACCAATCGCGACCACGGGAAGATGGCGGCCGAGCACGCCGACCTGATCGCCGCAGCAGCCGACGAGATCGTCGCGGGGGACCTGGCCGCCGAGTTCCCGCTGTTCGTGTGGCAGACGGGCAGTGGCACCCAGACGAACATGAACGTGAACGAGGTGATCTCGAATCGCGCCATCGAGATGGCCGGTGGGGAGCGGGGCTCGAAGGACCCGATCCACCCGAACGACCACGTCAACATGTCGCAGTCGTCGAACGACACGTTCCCGGCCGCGATGCACATCGCGGCGGTCGAGGAGATCGTGCACCGTCTTGTGCCCTCGGTGCGGGCGCTGCGCGATGCACTGCAGGTGAAGGTCGAGGCGTTCTCCGAAATCGTCAAGATCGGTCGCACGCACTTGCAGGACGCGGTCCCGCTCACCCTCGGTCAGGAGTTCTCCGGCTACGTCGCGCAGCTCGACGCCGACCTCGACCGGATCGAGCTGACCCTTCCCGGCCTCTACGAGCTCGCGATCGGTGGCACGGCCGTCGGCACTGGATTGAACACGCATCCCGAGTTCGCCGACCGCGTCGCGGCGCAGATCGCCGAGCTCACCGGCCTGCCGTTCGTCTCGGCCCCGAACAAGTTCGCGGCCCTGGCGGCCCACGATGCCCTCGTCTTCACGAGCGGTGCGCTGAAGACGCTGGCCGTCTCGCTCATGAAGATCGCGAACGACGTCCGTTGGCTCGCCTCCGGTCCGCGTGCGGGGCTCGGGGAGCTGGTGCTGCCCGAGAACGAGCCCGGCTCGTCGATCATGCCGGGGAAGGTCAACCCGACCCAGAGCGAGGCGCTCACGATGGTGTGCGTCCAGGTGATCGCCAACGACGTGGCGGTCGGGATGGGCGGGTCGCAGGGCAATTTCGAGCTCAACGTGTTCAAGCCCGTGATGATCTTCAACCTGCTGCACTCGGTCGACCTGCTCACCGACTCCTGTCGCAACTTCCGCGAGTTCGCGATCGAGGGGCTCGAGGCGAACGAGGAGCAGATCGCCGAGCACGTGAACAATTCGCTGATGCTGGTCACGGCCCTGAACCAGCACATTGGCTATGACAACGCCGCCGCGATCGCCAAGCATGCGCACAAGCACAAGTTGACGTTGCGCGAGGCTGCCGTCGCCCTGGGGCACCTCACCGCCGAGAAGTTCGACGAGCTCGTCCGCCCCGAGGACATGACCAGCCCCAAGTAACGCTTTGGCGTCGGGCAAGGTGGCTGGGCGACGGGTCACCGCCGCCAAACGGCCAGAGGGCCCGGGGTCAGGTCAGGAGACGGGGACCTTCACCTTGGAGAAGTCGAGGGTCTCGCCGGGCTCGAGGGGGAAGTGGCACGCCACGTAGTGGTTGGGTTGGACCTCGCGGACGATCGGCTCTTCGTCGGCGCACTTGTCAGTGGCCTTCGGGCACCGCGTCCGGAACCGACAACCGCTCGGCGGACTGAGCGGGGACGGGAGCTCGCCCCCGAGCACCTGGTCGGCGTCGGGCTGCACCTCGGGGTCCGGCACCGGGATCGCGGCCAGGAGCGCGGCCGTGTACGGGTGCGAGGGGCGCCCGTAGATGTCGTCGGGCGCACCGATCTCGCATGCTTTCCCGAGGTACATCACCATGATCCGGTCACTGACGTTCTTGACGACCGCCAGGTCGTGGGCGATGAACACGAGCGTGAGCCCGTACTGCGCCTTCATGTCGGCGAGCAGGTTGATGATCTGCGCCTGTACCGACACGTCGAGCGCC
Source organism: Actinomycetes bacterium (assembly GCA_031418075.1). GTDB lineage: Bacteria > Actinomycetota > Acidimicrobiia > IMCC26256 > PALSA-555 > DASUAO01. Next base: position 1,172 of record JANOWV010000512.1, on the reverse strand, counting down.
GAGACCGGTTCGTCGCAGATGATCAGCTGCGGCTCGGTAGCGACCGCACGGGCGATCGAGATGCGCTGGCACTGTCCACCGGAGAACTCGTGCGGGCGCCGGCCGGCGTTCGCGGGGTCGATGCCTACGGCGTCGAGCACCTCGGCAACCTTCTTGGCCCGTGACTCCTTGTCGCCGATCTTCCAGATCTCGAGTCCCTCGGCGACGATGTCGCGCACCTTGCGGCGCGGGTTCAGCGACGAGATCGGGTCCTGGAAGATCATCTGCATGCGGGGGCGGAGTCGACGGAGCGCTTCGCCCTTGAGCGCCGTGAGCTCGGTGCCGTCGAGGCGGACGCTCCCGCTGGTGGGGTGGGGGAGCTGCACGATCGCGCGGCCGGTCGTCGACTTTCCGCAGCCCGACTCGCCGACGAGCCCGAGCGTCTCACCCTCCACGATGTCGAGGCTGATACCCGAGACCGCGTGCACCTTCTGGCCGCCGGAGACGGGGAACTCCACGACGAGGTCCTCGACGCGGAGCATGGTGGCGTCGGACGGTCGCAGGTGCGCGTTGCCGGTGCCGGCCATCAGACGGTCTCTCCCTCGAGGAGGAGCGTGGCATCGGTGCCGGCCTTGCGGTTCCGCTCGAGTGCTTCGGCGCCTTCTGGTGTCCCGACCGGGAACCAGCAGCGGTACTGGTGACCGTCTTCGGCGTCGCGCAACGGCGGCTCTTCCTCCTGGCAGCGGTCTTGGACGTAGGCACACCGCGGCGCGAACTTGCAGCCTTTGGGCGGGTTCACGAGGTCCGGTGGCCGCCCGGGGATCGTGGCGAGCCGCGTGTGGCTCGGGTCGTCGATCTTGGGGATCGAGGAGAGGAGAGCCTCGGTATAGGGCATCTTCATGTTCCGGAACAGCGTGCTCGTCGGCGCCTTCTCGACGATCCGCCCCGCGTACATCACCGCGATCTCGTCGGCCCGACCCGCGACGACACCGAGGTCGTGCGTGACGAGGATCATCGCCATGAACCGCTCGCGCTGCTGGGCCCGCATGAGGTCGAGGACCTGGGCCTGCACCGTGACGTCGAGCGCGGTGGTGGGCTCGTCGGCGAAGAGGACCTTCGGTCCGCAGGCGAGGGCGACGGCGATGCAGACGCGTTGGCGCATCCCTCCCGAGAGCTGGTGGGGGTACTCGTTC
>JANOWV010000511.1:0-1770 GCA_031418075.1 Actinomycetes bacterium | reverse complement strand
GAGCCGGTTGCCGAGGCCGTTGCGGAACGACCCGGTCGCGTGGTGCGACCGGAGGGGTGAGCGCGCCGGAACAGGCGGTTCCGACCGGAGCGGCCGTCACCCGATCCGATCGCCCCGATCTCTGGGCCCTCGTCCTGCCCGCCGTCCTGTTGACGGTCGCGGGCGCGGTCATCATCCACGCGGCGCGGGGCACGACCTTCTTCTTCGACGAGTGGGTCTGGATCGTGCAACGGCACTCGCCGAGCACGACCTCCCTCCTCGAACCGTTCAACAACCACCTCATGGCCGTCCCGATCGCGACCTACCAGGTGATGATGCGCGTGGTCGGGCTCGGCTCTCCGGTGCCATATCGGCTCGTCCTCCTCCTCGGCCACCTGCTCACGTGCGCCTTGCTCTACGTGTACCTGCGGCGCCGGATCGCCTCACCGGCCGCGCTCGCCGGCACCGCGCTCCTCGCCTTCTTCGGGTACGCGTGGGCCGTCATCATCTGGCCGATCTCGATCGGGTGGGTCATCGCGACCGCGGCAGGGATCGGCGCGTTGCTGCTCGTCGACCGCGACTCCCGCCGCGCCGACCTCGGCGCCGCGCTGTCATTGACGATCGGCATCGCGTCGAGTGGGATCGCCGTCCCCTTCGTGGCCGGCCTTGCCGTCGAGATGGTGGTGCGACGGGGCTGGCGAAGGATGTGGGTCCCGCTCGTGCCCCTCGCGATCTTCGGCGCCTGGTACCTCGGGTACGCGACGAGCACGAGCGACGGAGGCTCGGTCGGCGACACCGTGTCGTTCGCGGAGAAGCTGCTTGCGCAGACCGTCGGGACACTCGTCGGCATCGACGACCGCGGCACCGCGGCGCACGTCGTGCTCGGTGTCGTCGGCGCGGGACTCGTCGTGCTCTGGCTCGCGCTCGGACGACCGCACGGGCCTCGCCTGATCGGCAACGCGGCGGCGCTGGCGGCGTTCGTCGGGCTGCTGAGCATCTCGCGCGCCGGAAGCGGCCTCACCACCTGGCACTCGTATGCGGCGGCGGTGTTCGTATTGCTCACGCTCGGGGAGCTGGTCAGAGATCGCGACCTCGGCAAGATCGCGATCGTGGGCATCGCGCTCGTCGCGGTGTGGTCGGTGGTGTGGAACGTCGGACAGCTCGACGACGGTGCCGACCTCCAGCGCACGCGCGCCCAGGAGACCCGTGCCCAGCTCGCCGCGGTCGAAGCCGGCGATGCGCTCCTCGATCCCGCGGCGCGCAGCGGCGACTTGTTGCTCGAGGTGCGCAACGGCCCCTACCTCGAGGTGGCCGAGCGCTTCGGCTCCCCCGCATACTCCCCGGCCGAGATGCGTAGTGCCCCTGCGTTCGCGCGTCGCGCGGCGGACGACACCCTCGTGCGGGGACTGGGCCTCGCGCTCGCCCCGGCGGCCCCGGCCCCTGCCGCCTCCACCGGCTCCACGGATGGGTGTGCGATCGCCCTGCCGGACCAGCCCGCAGTGCTCAAGTTCGCGCTGCTGGGGGACCCTCCGGCATCGTCGGTGCTGGTCGAGGCCGACGGCGTGCCGGCAACCGTCTCGATCCGGATCTATGGGGACCGCTGGACCCCACTCGGTCGCGTGGTCGCGGGATCGCCAGCGCGTCTGACGGTACCTTCGCTGCCAGGCGCACCGGGGTGGTCGGTGCAGGTCACCTCGCTCGACCACGCCAGCGTGTGCTTCGAAACCGACGGAGGGTGGAAGCAATGACGTCGACCGCGCAGGACGCAGCCCCCGGAGCACACGGCGCCGG
>JANOWV010000510.1:0-4528 GCA_031418075.1 Actinomycetes bacterium | reverse complement strand
TCGCGCCAGTCGATGCGGTGCGGGTAGAGCAAGAGCTTCGACTCCCAGGGCTCACGATCGTCGAACACGGCCATCCCCCGGTCGCCGATCACGACCAGCTTCTGCTCTTTGAACGGGTGCAGCCACGACACGAACACGTGGGCCTGCTCCCCACCTGGGAACGAGAGGTGTGTGGTCGTGACGTCAGCAACATCGCGGTGCAACGGGAACGAACCCACCGCGTCCACCGACGACGGCTCGCTCCCGACCAGCGAGAGGATCATCGAGAGGTCGTGCGGGGCGAAGCTCCAGAGGATGTTCTCCTCCCGTCGGAACCGGCCGAGGTTGAGACGGTTCGAGTAGAGGTACTCGAGCTTGCCAAGTGTCCCCTCGGCCACCATCTCGGAGAGCTTCAGGAAGACCGGGTGGTACTGGAGGAGATGGCCGACCATGACCACGAGGCCTGCCGCGTCCCCGGCGTCGCACACTCGCTCGGCATCGCCGACGTCGAGGGCCAACGGCTTCTCGACATACACGTGCTTGCCGGCCGCGAGCGCAGCGAGGGCGAGCTCGGCGTGCTGCGCCGCCGGTGCCGCGATCGCGACTGCGTCAACCTCCGGGTCGGCAAGCACCTCGTCGAGCGCGGCAGCTCTGACCCCGTACTGCTCAGCCATCGCGGCGCATGCCGCCGCATCGGGGTCGTGCACCACCACAAGCGCGCCGAGCTGGGCGAACACACGAACCAGGTTCTTGCCCCAGTAGCCGCAGCCGAGCACCGCGACCCGAGGCGTCGGCTCAGAGCCGCTCACGGTGCTCGCCTCCGCCGCCGCCTGCGTTCACGGCGTCGAACACCGGCACACCCGCCGCGTCGAGCTCGGCGAGAGGCCATTCGGCACCCGATACCAGCGCGACCACCAGATCGAAGCCGGCGGACGGCGCATCCCCGATCGCGAACGACTTCCGCTCCGTCCCGCCGAGCACGAGGGACGGCACGTGCGGGTCGCTGTACTCGACGTGGGCGCCGGCCTCCTCGAGCAGCTCCATCACGCGGATCGAGCGCGAGTTGCGGACATCGCTCACCCCCGGCTTGAACGCGGCACCGAGGCAGAGGATCCGCGCGCCGTTGAGGGTCTGGCCTCGACGATTCATCTGCTCGTGGATCCGGTGGACGACGTAGCGCGCCATGCCCGAGTTCACGTCGGCCGCGAGCTCGATGAACTTGGTCTGGAAGTCGAACTCGCGCGCCCGCCACGACAGGTAGTGCGGGTCGACCGGGATGCAGTGACCACCGGGACCGATCCCCGGATAGAAGGCCTGGAAGCCGAACGGCTTCGTGGCCGCGGCGTCGATGACCTCCCACAGGTCGATGTCCATCTCATGGGCGAGCATCGCGAGCTCGTTGACCAGCGCGATGTTGACCGCCCGGTACGTGTTCTCGAGCAGCTTCGCCATCTCGGCCGCGGCCGGGCTCGACACCGCGTGCACGAGACCCGGGTCGTCCATGACGGCCTCGAGGAGGATGCGGGCCCGTTGGGTTCCTTCGGGGGTGAGGCCACCGACCACCTTGGGGGTGTTGTGCACCGTCCAGGTGGTGTTGCCCGGGTCGACGCGCTCGGGTGAGAAGGCGAGATGGAAGTCGACCCCGCCGCGCAAGCCGCTCTCCTCGAGCATCGGGAGCACGACCTCGGCCGTCGTCCCGGGATACGTCGTCGATTGCAAGATCACGAGCATCCCCGCACGGAGCACGGACGTCACGGCCCGAGTCGCATCCCGCACGAACGCGAGATCGGGCGTCTTGGCCTTGTCGAACGGGGTCGGCACACAGATGAAGATGACGTCGGCCGCGGCCAACGTCTCCGCACCCGCGGTGGCTTCGAAGCGGTCGGCGGCGACGACGGCAGCCACACGCGCATCCGCGATGTCATCGATGTGGCTCTCACCCCGATTGAGGGCCGCAGTCCGTTCGGCGTCGACGTCGAACCCCACGGACTGGAACCCCGACTCGGCGAACGAGATCGCCAGTGGCAATCCGACGTAGCCGAGCCCCACGACGCCGATCACCACATCACGTTGCGCGACCCGCGCCGCGAAGTCCTCAGGCATCCCCGGACTCCCGCATCGTCTTCTGCCACCACTCGATCGTGCGAGCCAATCCGTCCTCGAACGACACCTTGGCCTCCCAGTCGAGGAGGTCGCGCGCCCGGGTGACGTCGGGCACGCGGCGACGCGTGTCCTCGAAGCCAGCGCCGTAGTAGCTCTCGTACGACGTGGGCTCGATCGGTGCCGTCGAGCCGACCGCATCCCGGATCTTCTCGGCGAGCTCGAGGATGGTGGTCTCCTCGGTGGAGCCGAGGTTGATGACCATCCCCTCGGCCTCCGGCGTGAACCCGGCGAGCATCGTGCCGCGGACCGTGTCGTCGATGTAGGTGAAGCACCGGGACTGCTGGCCGTCGCCGTGCACCGTGATCGGATCGCCGCTCAGGGCCTGGCGCAAGAAGTTGGCCACCACGGATCCATAGCCGCGCTCGTCGAGACGGGGCCCGAAGGAGTTGAAGTAGCGCACGATCACGACCGGGAGCTTGCTGGCCGCGTACGCGAAGGCGAGATGCTCGTCGATCGCCTTCGCGGTGGAGTACGACCAGCGGTGGACGGTCGTCGGCCCGAGCACCCGGTCGTCGTCCTCGCACATCGGCACCTTGGAGGTCTTGCCGTAGACCTCCGAGGTCGACGCCACGAGCACCTTGCGCCAGTGTCGGAAGCATGCCGAGAGCACGTTCTCGGTCCCGCTCGTGTTCGTGAGCAACGAGTTCAGCGGGTCGGCCACGATGTGGTGCACCCCGACTGCCGCCGCGAGGTGGAAGACCATCTGGGCTGCTTCGACCTCGGCATTGACGAGATCGGCGTCGAGGATCGATCCGTTGACGAGACGGATGTCGTCGAGCCGGTCGCGGAGGTTCTCCGCGTTCCCGGTCGAGAGGTTGTCGAGGACGGACACCTCGTGACCATCTCCACAGAGAGCGTCGACAAGATGCGACCCGATGTAGCCGGAACCGCCGGTCACCAGCACACGCACGGCGTCCATGGTAGGCGGGGGCCCGACCGGCCTCTCGCTCGGACGGTCTCGCGCTCGTCGCTTGCGACCATCCGCGGCGACCATCGGGGCCAGAGGGTGCCTCAGTAGGCTCTCCAGATGGGGAAGAAGCCGACCGGGGCCATCCGCGTCCTGCGGATCATCGCCCGCATGAACGTCGGCGGACCGGCGCTGCAGGTCAGCGCGCTGGCCGACGGCCTCGATCCCGATCGCTTCGAGCAACGGCTGCTCGTGGGCGAGGTCGACGAGGGCGAAGCCGACTACCTCGAGCTGCGCGCGCCCCATGTCGACGCGGTCCGGGTGCCGGGACTGGGCCGATCGCCCGACCCGACCGGTGACGCACGGGCGCTCGCCAGCCTCGTCCGCGAGATCCGGGCGTTCCGTCCCCACGTCGTGCACACCCACACTGCGAAGGCCGGGGTCCTCGGACGCAGCGCGGCGATCCTCGGTCGGGCTCCGACGCGCGTGCACACCTTCCACGGCCACCTCCTTCACGGCTACTTCTCGCCGCGGGTCACGAAGGCGGTCGTCGCCACCGAACGCGCCTTCGCCCGACGCACGACCCGGCTCATCGCCGTGGGCGGCGCGGTGCGCGACGAGCTGCTCGCCGCCGGCATCGGGCGCCGAGACCAGTTCCGGGTCGTCCCGCCGGGGGTTCGCCTCCCCCCTGCACCGGCTCCCGCCGACGCCCGCGGGGCCCTCGGGATCCCGCTCGACGCCCCGGTCGTGGCCTTCGTCGCCCGGCTCACCAAGGTGAAACGCCCCGACCGGTTCGCCGAAGTGGCGCGCCTCGTCTCGGACCGGGTGCCCACGGCAGCGTTCGTCGTCGCCGGTGAAGGCGACCTGTTCGACGACCTCCGCGATCGGCTCGCACCCCTGGGCGACCGGGTGCACCTCGTCGGATGGCGACCGGACGTGGAGACCGTGTACGCCGCAGCCGACGTGACCGTCCTCACCTCCGACAACGAAGGGATGCCGGTCTCGCTGATCGAGGCCGCGACCGTCGGGTGTCCGGCGGTCACGACCCGCGTCGGGTCCGCCGCCGAGGTGGTGCTCGACGGCGAGAGCGGGTTCGTCACCGCGCTCGACGCTTCCGAGATCGCGGACGCGACGGTTCGGATCCTTCAGGACCGGGGACTGCGCGATCGCCTCTCCGCCGGGGCGAGCGCGCACGCACTCGCGCACTTCTCGGCGGATCGGCTCGTCGCCGACATGGCCGAGATCTACGAGGAGCTCGTCTGCTCCCAGGTGGCGGCGTGAACGCGCTCGTCACCGGGGGCGCGGGTTTCATCGGGTCGCATCTGGTCGATGCCCTGCTGGCCGAGGGCCATCACGTGCGCGTGCTCGACGACCACTCCACCGGCGTCGAGGTGGACATCTGGTTCTACGACAAGAGCTGCGCCTACATGTCGGGGTTGAAGACGGACGGCGGCGCCTCCGAGCTGGGCAAGATCCCCG
>JANOWV010000509.1:0-1519 GCA_031418075.1 Actinomycetes bacterium | reverse complement strand
CGGTCGAGAGCTACGCGCAGCGCGTCGAGGACCGCATGGGCCTCGAGAAGATCCGCGCGCGCCTGAAGGCCCGCAACAAGCCGATCGAACTCGGCGGCCCGATCAAGTAGGAGCGACGCGCGCCCGGGCGCTTGGGGGCCCCGGAAAGCCCGCGTACGCTCTCGCGGCCATGTCCGACGCCACGCCCGCCGCCTTCCCGTCGCCGCTCTCCGACCCCTACGACGCCGCCGCCGTCGAGCGCGCGGCTCAGGCGCTTTGGGAGGCCGAGCGCTGCCACGCGTTCGATCCGACCTCGAACGCTCCGGTCTTCTCGGTGGACACGCCGCCGCCCACCGTCTCGGGCAAGCTCCACATCGGGCACGTGTTCTCCTACACGCAGGCCGAGGCGATCGTCCGCTACAAGCGGATGCAGGGCTTCAACGTCTTCTATCCGATGGGCTTCGACGGGAACGGGCTGCCGACCGAGCGCCTCGCGGAGCAGGAGCACGGCGTCAAGGGCAAGGACCTCCCGCGCGCCGACTTCGTGGCCCTCTGCCTCGGGACGTCGAAGAAGTACGAGCAGGAGTACGAGGCGTTCATGCGCACGCTCGGCATCTCGGCCGACTGGTCGCTCGCCTACAGCACGATCGACGCGCGCTGCGTGCGCATCTCGCAACGGGGGTTCCTCGACCTGTGGAAGAAGGGCGAGGCGTACTTGAAGGACGCGCCGACGCTCTGGTGCACGCAGTGCGGCACCGCGCTCGCGCAGGCCGACCTCGAGTTCGCCGACAAGGGGTCGCAGTTCACGACGCTCCGGTTCGACCTCGACGGCGGCGGTTCGCTCGAGATCGCGACCACGCGCCCCGAACTGCTGCCCGCGTGCGCGGCGGTCTTCCTCCATCCCTCGCACCCCCGGGCGAAGGAACTCGCGGATCGCCGGGCGATCGTGCCGCTTCAAGGCGGCCGCAGCGTGCCCGTGCTCGCCGACGACAAGGTCGATCCCGAGAAGGGCACCGGGATGGTCATGTGCTGCACGTTCGGCGACAAGACCGACGTGGAGTGGTGGAAGACACACAAACTCGAGCTGCGTACGGCGGTGGGCCCGAACGGAAACATGACCGCGATCGCGGGCCCCGAGCAAGGCGTGTTCGTCAACAAGGCGAGGAAGTTGATCCTCGCGCGCCTCGCCGAGGGCGGGCACGTGACGGCCCAGAAGGACGTGGTCCACCCCGTCGCCGTGCACGAGCGCTGCAAGACCGACATCCAGTTCATGCCGACCAAGCAGGTCTTCGTGCGCGTGCTCGACAAGAAGGCCGAGCTGATCGCGCAGGGCGAGAAGGTGCGCTGGCTCCCCGAGTACATGGGGAAGCGCTTCCGCAACTGGGTCGAGAATCTGGAGTGGGACTGGTGCATCTCGCGCCAGCGCTACTACGGCGTGCCGTTTCCGTTCTGGCACTGCGAGACGTGCGGGAACGTCAAGCTCGCGCGCGACGAAGATCTCCCGATCGACCCGACGGCCGCGACGCCCGTCGGTCCCTGC